>CAYWON010000002.1:95854-103536 GCA_964459885.1 uncultured Archangium sp. | reverse complement strand
GGCGTTCAACGCCGACTTCGACGGTGACCAGATGGCCGTGCACGTGCCGCTGTCCATTGAAGCGCAGATGGAAGCCCGCACGCTGATGATGTCGACGAACAACATCCTCAGCCCCGCGAGCGGCAAGCCCATCATCGTCCCCACGCAGGACATGGTGCTCGGCATCTATTACATGACGCGCCCGCGCGAGTTCGCGCACGGCGAGGGCATGACGTTCGCGTCGTCGGCGGAGGCCCGCGCGGCCTACGACCAGGGCGCGGTGCACCTGCAGGCCAAGGTCAAGTGCCGCCTCAACGGCAAGCTGTACGAGACCACCATCGGCCGCGTGCTGCTCTCCGAGATCGTGCCCGAGAAGGTCAGCTTCGACGAGGTCAACAAGGTCCTCGACAAGAAGCAGCTCGGGAACCTGATCGACATCTGCTACCGCCTCACGGGTGAGAAGGAGACCGTCCTCCTCGCCGACCGCATCCGTTCGTACGGCTACACGAACGCGACCCGCGCCGGCATCAGCATCGCGCTGAAGGACATGATCATTCCGCCTGCGAAGTACACGCTCATCGAAGCGGCGCAGAAGGAAGTCACGGAAGTCGAGAACCAGTACCTCGAGGGTCTCATCACTGTCGGTGAGCGCTCGAACAAGGTCATCGACATCTGGGCGCAGACCACGGAAGCCATCACCAAGAAGATGATGGAGCAGGTCTCGGAAGAGACCGTGTCGGGCCTGAACAAGGACGGGAAGAAGGAGACCCGCACCCAGAAGTCGTTCAACCCGATCTTCATCATGGCCGACTCCGGCGCCCGTGGTTCGACGCAGCAGATTCGTCAGCTGGCCGGTATGCGCGGCCTCATGGCGAAGCCGTCAGGCGAGATCATCGAGAACCCCATCACGGCGAACTTCCGTGAAGGCCTCTCGGTGCTCCAGTACTTCATCTCGACCCACGGCGCCCGCAAGGGTCTGGCCGACACCGCGCTCAAGACGGCGAACTCGGGTTACCTGACCCGCCGCCTGGTCGACGTCGCGCAGGACGCGATCGTCACCGAGTACGACTGCGGCACCCTCGACGGCATCATGATGTCGGCGCTCGTGGAGGGCGGCGATGAGATTGAGCCGTTGCACGAGCGCATTCTCGGCCGCGTGGCCCTCGACGACATCCACGACCCGGTGACGGGCGAGGTGCTCGTGCGCGCCAACGAGGAGATCGACGAAGCGCGCGTGCAGAAGGTCGTCAACGCCGGTCTGGACCGCGTGAAGATCCGCTCGGGCCTGACCTGCCAGACCAAGCGCGGCATCTGCGTCGAGTGCTACGGCCGTGACCTGGCCCGCGGCCGCAAGGTGTCCGTCGGTGAGGCGGTCGGCGTCATCGCCGCGCAGTCCATCGGCGAGCCCGGTACGCAGCTGACGATGCGCACGTTCCACGTCGGCGGTACCGCGACGGGTCGTTCGCAGCAGTCGGAGCTCACCGCGCGCTTCGCGGGTACGGTGAAGTTCTCGCTGCTCTCGACCGTGCGCCGCACGGGCGGCGAAGCGGTGGTGACCAACCGCAACGGTGAGATCATCATCGTCGACGACTCGGGCCGTGAGCGCGAGCGTCACCGCATGGTCTACGGCGCGCGCCTGATGGTGCAGGAAGGCCAGAAGGTCGACGCCAACGCCAAGCTCGCCGAATGGGAGCCCTTCGCCATGCCGCTGCTGTCGGAAGTCGGCGGCGCGGTGAAGTTCGAGGACATCATCGAAGGCGTCACGATGAACGAGTCGACGGACGAGGTCACTGGCCTCAGCCGCCGCACGATCATCGAGTCGCGTGACCCGGAAGCCCGCCCGCGCATCACGATCCGTGACGGCAAGGGTGAGGTGAAGGCGCTGCCCAACGGTCAGCCCGCCAGCTACTTCCTGCCGCAGGGTGCCGCCCTCGCCGTCGACGACGGCGCGGAGATCACCCCCGGTGAAGTGGTGGCCCGCGTGCCCCGCGAGACCACGAAGACCAAGGACATCACCGGCGGTCTGCCGCGTGTGGCCGAGCTCTTCGAGGCCCGCAAGCCGAAGGATCACGCGATCATCGCGGAGATCGACGGCGTGGTGTCGTTCGGCAAGGACACCAAGGGCAAGCGCAAGCTCATCATCACCCCCGAGGTGAACGGTGAGGCGCGCTCGGACCTCGCGAAGGAGTACCTGATCAGCAAGGCCAAGCACATCACCGTGCACTCGGGCGACCGCGTGCGCGCTGGCGAGGCGCTGATGGACGGCGCGGCGAACCCGCACGACATCCTCAAGGTGCTCGGCGAGAAGGAGCTCGCGCGCTTCCTCGTTGACGAGACGCAGGAGGTCTACCGACTCCAGGGCGTGAAGATCAACGACAAGCACATCGAGGTCATCGTGCGGCAGATGCTCCGCCGCGTGCGCGTGACCGACGTGGGCGACACCGAGTTCCTGATCGACGAGCAGGTCGAGAAGTGGGTGTTCGAGGAAGAGAACGAGAAGGCGCTCAACGCCGGCAAGCGTCCCGCCGTCGGCGAGCCGCTGCTCCTTGGCATCACCAAGGCGTCGCTCTCGACCGAGTCGTTCATCTCGGCGTCGTCCTTCCAGGAGACCACCAAGGTGCTCACCGAAGCCGCCATCAGCGGCAAGGTCGACTACCTGCGCGGCCTCAAGGAGAACGTCATCATGGGCCGCCTCATCCCCGCGGGGACGGGTCTGCCCAACTACAAGCACCTCGACATCCAGGTCGATTCGCCGGCCGACGAAGTGCAGAACATGGAAGACGCGCTCGCGGCCACGCACGGCGGCGACGTGGCTTCGCTGCCCGGCGCCCCGGCGCAGCGCGCAGAGTCGGGCACGTACTGAACGACGCCTGACGTCCTGAAGTGAAGAGGCGGCTTCCAGCGATGGAGGCCGCCTTTTTCTTTGCCCGCCTTGCGTGGTCAACGCGCTGCGTTATATGCAGTGCGTCAAGCTGTTCACCCACTCACAAGGAGAGCGTCATGGCTCGCAAGCAGAGTGCAGTGCAGTCGTCGGTGTCCGATGTGCAGTCGCTGGTGCTGGGGCAGTTGGAAGACGCGAAGAAGCGGCTGCTGGGCCTCGAGAAGGAGCTCGTGAAGCGGGGCCGCGCGCAGCAGAAAGAGATCGAGTCGCTCATCAAGTCGGTGCGAACGGGCAAGCCCGTGAAGCGTTTCGAGAAGCAGGCCGCGGCGGCCGGCACCGAGGTGAAGAAGCGCTTGGACGGCCTGCAGACGCAGGTGCTGGGCGTGCTCGGCGTCGCCACGCGGACGGAAATTGGCCAGTTGAATCGCGAGCTTGCGCGGCTGTCGAAGAAGGTCGACGCGCTCGCGTCGAAGCGGGCGGCCACCCCTTCCGCGTAGTTACGAAGGGGGTTGTGCAGCCGTTGCTACATGTGGTTGGAGGTGCGCCATGGAATTTCAGCAGATCTGGACACAGGCCCTGACGACCGTCGCCGGCGCTGAGGAAGAGGCGCAGAAGATGCTGTCGCGCCTTCAGGGCGTCGGGCAGGACGAGGCGCGCAAGCTGGGGGAGCGCCTCGCGGGTCAGCGGAAAGACCTGGAGCGCCGCTTCGATGAGGCGGTGCACACCACGGTTGCGCGGCTGAAGGTGCCGAGCCGCGCGGAAATCGCCCAGCTGAACACGCGCCTCGACGCGCTGACGCGCCGGGTGGAGGCGCTGTCGAAGTGAAGTGGACCCTGCCAGTGGTGGCTGCGCTCAGCGTGGCCACCATCGGTTGGAACCTCCGGCCGTTGCTGGAGGCGCCGGCCCCGACGCGCCTCGAGGTGGAAGGCGCGCGCGTGGTGCGCTCGCCCGACTTCGAGCGCATCATGGCCGTGCTGAATGAGCGCGCGCCGGGCTGGGGTATGCAACTGCGCGAACACGTGGCCCAGGCGATCGCCGAAGAGTCGGCGGCGGCGGGCCTGGACCCGATGCTGGTGATGGCCGTCATCGAGGTCGAGTCTGAGTTTCAGCAGGAGGCGACGTCGGTCGTGGGCGCGCGCGGCCTGATGCAGGTTCGCCCGGCGACGCTGATGTGGGTCGCCCAGCGCGAAGGCGTGAAGCTGTCGCGCGCGGAGTTGGAAGCGGACCCGTCGCTCAACGTGCGCCTTGGCGTGCGGTACCTCAAGTACCTCAAGGAGCTGTTCCGCGGACGGTTGGACCTGACGTTGATGGCGTACAACGCCGGGCCGAACCGTCTGAAGGCCGGCCTCAAAGAGAAGAACACCGAGCAGTGGGCCAACTACGTCCGTGCCGTGCGCCGCGAGTACTCCGTGCTGAAGCGGTCGCTGGGCGAGTCGGGCGACTGGACCTTCGCGCTGCGGGACTGACGGGCAGGGCGGCGTTAAGACGTCGCCTGTGAGCGATTCCAAGAGCCTCCAGGAAACGTACGCGCCTCACAACGCGTGCTTCGGCTGTGGCCCCAGCAACGAGAAGGGTCTGCGCGTGCGCTCGTTCGTGGAAGGCGACGCCGTCGTTGCGACGTGGACACCGCAGCCGCACCACGAGGCGTTCCCGGGTGTGTTGAACGGCGGCATCATCGGCGCGCTGCTGGACTGCCATTGCAACTGGGCGTCGGCGCACCACCTGATGGTGAAGGGCGGGGCGACGTCGCCGCCGTGCACCGTCACTGCCGACTACGCGATCGTCTTGAAGCGGCCGTGCCCGACCGACGTGCCGCTCTCGCTCACGGCTCGCATCGTCGAGTCGACGGACACGCGCTGTGTCGTCGAAGGCGTGCTCGAGTCGCAGGGCAAGGTGCGCGCGACGTGTCGCGGGACGTTCGTGGCCGTTGAAGAGGGTCACCCGGCGTACCACCGCTGGTAGCGGCGAAGTCGTCGCACTCTCCTGACGCCGCTGCGAGCGGCCTCGCTGACGCGTTCGCTCGGCTTCTCTAGGGGCCTTTCGAGCGTCGCGCCGGTCGACTGGTGATGCCGCGGCGCGCTCTGGCTTTTCGCGAGGCGTTCCCCGCGGGCGTCGCGAGCGCTTCCGACGGGTTCGCGGCGCGCTCGGCCGCGTAAGTGATGGCGGGCGTGGTCTACGTTGGCCCGACGAGCCAGAACTCAGCGCTCGCTTTGCACCGCGACGTCGCCGCGTGGGTCGAGACACGTCGCACTCCAATGAGTCGACGCACGGTGACGCTTCGGCCACGACACACGCGACGGCAGGTTGGTGTTCTCGTCGCCCACGTTCTGTTCGTCGCGCAGTCGTCAGGTCTCGAGCCGCACCGCCCGAGGAGGCGTCACGGCTGGTGGTGTTTCAGCCCGCCGCGTGGGTTGCCCAATCGTCACGGCGCCGGCGCTGCTCTTCGCGCAACGTCGCCACGACGCGCTCGGCGTCGCCTTGGGAGTGCAGACCAAGACCGCACGCCGGCGTCAGCAGCACGCGCGCGCGCTGTTCTGGGCGGACGAGGTCCCAATCGAGCTTGACCGGCAGCGCGTCGGTGGGCGCCGCGCCGATCGCGAGCCAACCGGTCCACCTCGCCGTCGCCGTCAGCACTGAGCGCAGAGACAGCCGCGCGTCGAAGCTGATGACGTCCGGCTCAAGGCCCACGAGCGCGGCCCAATCGGTCTCGCCACAACAGTGCACGCCCACCATCGCGCCGGCGGCTTTCAGCGTCGCGATCATCGGAGCCAACTGGTGCGCGCCGCCGTGCACGAGCATCGGTTCATCAATGAACACGAGCGGTGCGATGCCAGCGTCAGCCAGCCCGCGCGCATAACCCAGCGCGAGGTGCGTCGCGTCAGCACCACCGCTCTGCGGCCCCGGCACCTGCGCTTTGGCCACCTTGACGCCACGCGCGCGGCACTCGCTCAGGAACCACGGCCACGACGACACCTGGTTTCGAGCGACGTGCTGCATCGTCTCGCCCTGCGCGACCAGCTCCGGCAGGCACGGCACGTCGAACGCGAAGGCGTGCTCCCGCGTTGGCGCGCCGCCAATACCTGTTGTCGCACATGGTGCGAGGTGTCGGCTCGGATTCACGCTCAAAGTCTACGCCTCGGGGGAAAGCTGACTACGCTTGTCAGTCCATGCGCCTTCGGGGGTGGTTCAGCGCGCTCCTTCTGACTGCCACCGTTTCCGCGGCGGGCACTGACGTCGATTTGAAGGCGGCGCTCCCCGTGTTGCTGAAGGTGCTGACCTACGACGTCAACTTCGACGCGCGTGGGTCAGGGCCCTTCGTGGTGTTGGTGGTTTCGGAGCCCGGCCAATCAGCGGCACGCAGCGCCCTCGTCGGTTCGCTCAAGGACGTCGCCGTCACCGAGGTGAAGAAGCGGCCGCTCAAGTACGTGCCGACCGACTACCGCGACGAGGCGCAGCTGCAGGCCGAGATCGACAAGCACCACGCGTCGGCGCTGCTGGTGGTGCCGGGCGGGTCGTCGGCAGTCATCAAGTCGATGTGGGAGGTCGCGCAGGACAACCAGCTCTACGCGCTCGCGCTCGACGCCGAGACGGTGCAATCGGCCTTCGCGGTGGGTGTCACCATGTCGGGCGACAAGCCACAGATCCTCATCAACGAGAAGTCGTCGAAGGCCGTCGGCGCCCGGTTCGAGACCGTGGTGCTGCGGCTGGCCAAGGTGATTCAGTAGGTCCGGCGCGAAACGCTTTGACCGCGAAACAGCGGATCTTTATGGTGCCCGCGCGATGGAAAACCCGCTGACGCCGTACCTTCCGATCGCCGTGGTGCTTGGCCTTGCCGGCGCCATGGCGGCCGCGATCCCCGCGCTGACGACGCGCCTGGGGCCGCGAACGACTTCTTCCTCCAAGGCCGAGCCCTTCGAAGGCGGTAACGCGCCGATGGGCTCCGCTCGCCAGCGCTTCGCCGTGAAGTTCTACGTGGTGGCGCTGCTCTTCATCGTGTTCGACGTTGAAGCGGTCTTCCTCTATCCGTGGGCCGTCAACTTCAAGGCGCTCGGCTGGTTCGGCTACACGACGATGGCCGTCTTCGCTTCCACCCTCGTCGCGGCGCTCGCGTACATCTGGAAAAAGGGCGCCCTGGATTGGGAGAGCTGACCCATGGCTGATGACATCGCTCCGATCATCACCACGCGCAAAGAGGACGCCCAGGGCTTCCTCCAGAACATGATCTCCAAGGGGCTGGGCTGGGCGCGTAAGTACTCGCTCTTCACGTACCCGTACGCGACCGCGTGCTGCGGCATGGAATACATGTCCGTCGCGGCCGGCCGTCACGACATCGCGCGCTTCGGTGCTGAGTTCCCGCGCTTCTCGCCGCGTCAGGCCGACCTGCTGATGGTGGTGGGCACCATCAACATCAAGCAGGCGCCGATCTTGAAGCGCGTCTACGAGCAGATGACCGAGCCCAAGTGGGTCGTGAGCTTCGGTGTCTGCGCGTCGTCGGGTGGCTTCTACGACAACTACGCGGTGCTCCAGGGCATCGACCGCATCATCCCGGTCGACGTCTACATTCCCGGTTGCCCGCCGCGCCCGGAGCAGGTGCTCGACGGCCTGATGCTGCTGCAGGACAAGATCGCCAAGCAGCGTCACTACGTCGGCAACAAGCAGCCGATCCCCGAGCGCGCGGCGTACCGCGACCTGCTCGCCAAGTAAGACGAAGCCGCTTCGTCCTCACGCGCGCCGATGCCTCCAGTCAGGCGTCGGCGCGTCGTCGTTTCAGGTGACCTGCCGCAGCACTTCGCTCATAGCCGAGCTCATGCCCAGCGACGGC
>CAYWON010000002.1:0-95844 GCA_964459885.1 uncultured Archangium sp. | reverse complement strand
CACTGTCCGGCACCCAGCGCCACTCGACGTAGCCCTTCGGCGCGCGGCCCAGCTTGGTCGGCACGCGCACCGGGTGCACGCGCAACACGAGGTCGCGGTGGGTGAGGGTGCGCTCGAGCACGTGCAGCTCGGGGCCGATCTCTGCGCGCGCGCCCAGCAGCGCCTCCAGCGCGCCGTCGGTCGAGGGCAGCTCCCACAAGCCGGCGAACAGGCCCTTCTCCTCGCGCCGGGCCAACAGCACCTCGCCCTTCCTCTGCGCGACCGCGACGCGGAGCTCGAGCACCTTCCGCTTCGTGGCCAGCTTCGGCGCTGGCAGCTCATGCACGCGATCGCTCGCCAGTGCGCCACACGCCGTGCGTACCGGGCACAACAGACACGTCGGGTTCTGTGGCGTGCAGACCGTCGCGCCCAGCTCCATCAACGCCTGGTTCCAGTCGCCGGGTCGTTCGCCAGACACCAGCACGTCTGCCACGGCCCACAGCGTCTTCTCGCGCGCGCGATCGGGTGGACGGCCCTCGATGAGCAGCAACCGCGACAGCACGCGCGCCACGTTGCCGTCGACCAGCGGCGCTTCCAGGGCGTACGCGATCGAGGCCACCGCGCCGGCGGTGTAGCGACCAAACCCGGGCAGCTCGAGCAACGCGTCGACCGCGTCGGGCAGCTCGCCACCAAAGTCGTTCGCGATGACCATCGCCGCGCGGTGCAGGTTGCGCGCGCGCGAGTAGTAGCCGAGGCCCGACCACAGCCCGAGCACGTCTTTCAGCTCGGCGGCGGCCAGCGTCTTCACGTCGGGGAAGCGCGCGAGAAACCGCGTCCAGTAGTTCACCACGCGATCGACCTGCGTCTGCTGCAGCATCACCTCGCTGACCCAGATGCCGTACGCGTCTTTCGTGCGCCGCCACGGCAGGTCACGCTTCGCGCCGTCGAACCACCGCAACAACGCCGTGCGCAGCTCACGCTTGATGACGGCGGCTCGTTCGACGGGAAGCACGGAGGCAGCGCTATACCTGCGCCTCATGATGCTCGCACTCGTCGCCGCGCTGACGTTGCAGGCCCAGCCGCTCGACCTGACGGAATGGAACCGCGATCGCCTCACCACCAGCCGCGTGGGCATGCTCGTGCTGGGCTCGTGGGCCGTGGGCAACATGGGGGTGGGCGCTGTCGGCTTCGGCGTCGCCACCGACGAGCGCTGGCGCGCGTTTCACCTGACCAACCTCGTGTGGAACTCGGTCAACGTGACGCTGGCGCTCATCTCGCTCATCCGCGAGTGGGACGACGACGCCGCGAGCTTCACCGCGAAGCAGAGCGTGGTGTTCTCGGAAGGCAACGAGAAGGTCTTCTTCATCAACGCCGCGCTCGACCTCGGGTACCTCGCGGTGGGCGCGTTCAGTTGGGTGCACGGCGACGCCACGCAGACGCAGTGGCTGGTGGGCGTGGGCCAGGCGCTGCTGATTCAGGGCGCGTTCCTCGTGCTCTTCGACGGCGTCATGGGCATCTTGAACGCGCGGCTCACCAACCGACTGTTGGAGGGGGTCGAGATCTCGGTGACGCCGGCCGGCGTCGCGGCTCGCTTCTGAAGCTGCTAGGCGCGCGGCGTGCCTGATCCCAAGCCGCTGGTGTACGCGCTCCACGACAGCCTGATGCTGCTGGCCCCGCGCGGCTGGACCAAGGTGGAGCTGACGGTGACCGCGACGCCCGAAGGGCTGCGCGTGACCGAGCTGAACACCAAAGGGGAGGGCAGCAAGACGCCGAAGCCCAAGCCCAACCTGCACGTCGACGCGCGCGAAGAAGCGGTGCGGTTGTCGGAAGCGCTCACCGATCTCTCGAAGCAGCTCGGCAACCGCTGGCGCCCGGGCAAGGTGCTGATCGAACGGCCCGGCACCGAGTTCGCCGACTGGAAGTTCATCCGCAACGACAACTCGGTGGCGTGGTTCACGCGGCTCGATCGCAGCGAGGTGCACTCGCTGCTCATCACCGACGCGCTGTTCGACACCATCGAAGGCACCGAGCGCGCCTTCCACGATCTCCAGGGCCAGCTGCAGCAGCGCCTGGGCCGCGTCGACGGGTTCGCCTTCGATCCTGCGCACGGTGTCTTGCGGCTCGATCGCCCCGGCGGCTCACTCGAGGTGCCGGCGCAGATCGTCGGCAGCTACCTGCCCGACGTCTTCACCTGGCTGTGGAGCTGGTCTGACCCCTCGGCGACCGACGCCGCGACCGGCCGCGTGCGCCGCGTCTGCCAGCCGGACCTCAAGCCCGACGGCATGGCGGCGTTCTGGAGAGATCACTTTCACTGCGACGAGGGCTTCGCGTGGGCGCTCGCCGGCAACGTGGCGGTCAGCATCGGCGCCCGCGGCCTGTTCCGTGCGTGGCCGCCCGGCGCCGATGGCGCGCTCTTCTTCGCGGTGATGGACGCCGCCCTGCAGTAGCCCGTCTCAGAGCGCCGGCTTGAGCGGGTCGTGCTCGGCGATGATGCGGTTGACCCGCGCCTCGTCGATGCGCTTCCGCAGCGATTCGCTCTCGTGCTGATCGCGCACCGTCTTGGCCAGCGAGAACGTGCTGCCCACGCTGAAGAGCAGCCCCATGGCCATGAAGGCCTTCACCCAGATGTCCACCGGGAGGTGCCAGATGCCGATGGCCGTCACGCCCACCGCGGCGGCGAAAGAGAGCCACGTTTGAACCACCCAGCCCGTCGAGTGCGTGTTGTTCTTTTCGTTCATGCACACCACGAGACCACGGCTCGGTCGATTCGCGCGAGTAACGAGGCGCTCGTCGATTGATAAGCAGCGGTAAGCGGTTCACAAAAGAAAAACCCCGGAGTTCCGAGTGCTTCTGGAACTCCGGGGCTTGACCCCGGCGGGATTCGAACCCGCGTAACAGCCTTGAAAGGGCCGTATCCTGGGCCACTAGATGACGGGGCCGTGTGGCGTGCTGCTTTGGTCCTGCGTACTTCAGTGAGTCGAGAGGGATTTGAACCCTCGACCCTCGGCTTAAAAGGCCGGTGCTCTACCAACTGAGCTATCGACTCTCAACAACTCTCTTCTCTGACTGCTACTTCTTCGTCTTGTCTGCCTCCACGATGACGGTCAACGACGCGCGAGCGCCGTCAACCTGAACGTCGACCGTCGTGGTGCCCGGGTCGAGCGGCAGAATGGCGCCGTCGCCGACGATCTGCGCGATCGTCTTGTCCTTCGCCGTCAGCGTCGTCGAGCGATCGGTGATGGGCTTGCCGTTCTTGCGGAAGGCCTTCACCGACACCTTCACCGCCTCGGCGCCTTCCTTGATGGTGAGCGTCTTGGGCTCGACCTCGATGCGGTCGACGTAGATCACTGAAACGGGCACGCGGGCCTCGACGTCACCGACGCGCGCGATGACCTCGGTGTCGCCGTCGGCCACCGGCGTCAGCAGGCCCTTGGCGTCGACCTTCGCGATCGCGCCATCGCCCACCGACCAGGCCACGCGGGCCTTCACGGCGCGAACGCCATTGCGCGCCATGGCCTTCGCTTCCATCCACTGCTGGTTGTTCGGCTGCTTGAACACCACTTCAGACGGCGCGAGCTCGACGTAGTCGATCTTCTCGCAGGCGGCGAAGAGCACGAGGCTGACGAACCAGACGAGGGTGCGCATGGCGCGCCGCCCATAGCACGACTTTCGTCGCGTGCTAGAGCCAACCGCCCTCATGACGCGCAAACCTGCCGACGAAGCGGTGCCCGCCGACGACGGCGCCGACGAAGAAGACGACGTGCAGCCGCGGGGCACGCTCTACATCACGCGCGCCGGCGCCGAGGTGCTGCGCGCGGAGCTCAAGCACCTGCTCTACAGCGAGCGCCCGAAGGTCACCGCCGAGGTGAGCCATGCCGCGTCGCTGGGCGATCGGTCGGAGAACGCCGAGTACATCTACGGCAAGAAGCGCCTGCGCGAGATCGATCGCCGCCTGCGCTTTCTGACCAAGCGGCTCGAGAAGCTCACCGTGGTCGAGCCGAACGATCAGCAGGACCGCGGTCGGGTTTTCTTTGGCGCCACCGTCACGTTGCTCAATGAAGACGACGGCACCAGGGTCAGCTACCAGCTCGTGGGCCCCGACGAGACCGATCTGAAGCAGGGGAAGATCTCTGTCGACTCACCGGTTGGGCGCGCGTTGCTCGGCAAGAAGCAGGGCGATGTGGTGACCGTGAAGCGGCCTCTGGGCGAGGTCGATTTCGAGATCAAACTCATCAAGTACGTGTGACACTTCGCTTCGTCCTTCGGCCGCTTTTCAGTCCCCACCTTCTCCTCACAGGTCCCATTTGGCGCGGAAGAACTTCGTCCTCGATACCAACGTGCTGCTGCACGACCCGCGGTCCATCTACGGCTTCGACGACAACACCGTCATCATCCCCATCTACGTCATCGAAGAGCTCGACATGTTCAAGAAGGACATGTCGGAGCTCGGGCGCAACGCGCGCATGGTCGCGCGCTACCTCGATGAGCATCGCGCTGAAGGCGGCCTCGCGGAGGGCGTGCCGTTGCCGCGCGGCGGCATCCTCAAGGTGAGCTTCGTCGAGCACGATCTGCCCAAGTCGATGGCCGACGGTCAGCTCATGGACAACCGCATTCTCGCGGTCGCCATCGAGACGCGCCTGCGCGAGCCGGGCACGCCCACGGTCTTCATCACCAAGGACACCAACCTCCGCATTCGCGCCGACGCGCTGGGCCTCGAGGCGCAGGACTTCGAGCCCGAGCGCGTGGAGATCACCGATCTCTACTCGGGCATCACCGAGCGGCTGGTGAGCGCCGACCTCATCAACCAGCTCTACAAGCCCGGCGCGCAGGTCATCATCCCCGACCTCGAGAAGCTCGAGCCCAACGAGTTCCTCTTGTTCAAGGACGAAGCGAACCCCTCGCACACCGCGATGGGCCGCTACGACATCGACAAGAAGGCCGTGGTGCCGCTGACGCGCCAGGTGAAAGAGGGCGTGTGGGGCGTGCGCCCGCGCAACATGGAGCAGAGCTTCCTCATCGATCTGCTCCTCAACGATGACCTCAAGATCGTCACCATCGTCGGCAAGGCCGGCACCGGCAAGACGCTCATGGCCATCGCCGCCGGTCTGCAGAAGGTGACCGAAGAGGCCGCGTTCCAGAAGCTGCTCGTCAGCCGGCCCATCTTCCCGCTCGGCCGCGACATCGGCTTTCTGCCCGGCAGCGTCGACGAGAAGTTGAACCCGTGGATGCAGCCCATCTTCGACAACGTCGAGTACCTGCTGAACCTCTCGCGCAACGACAAGAAATCGGGCCGCGGGTACCACGAGCTGATGGACCTCGGGATCATCGAGATCGAGCCGCTGACCTACATCCGCGGTCGCTCGATCCCCAACCAGTACATCATCGTCGACGAAGCGCAGAACCTCACGCCGCACGAGGTGAAGACCATCGTCACGCGCGCCGGCGACAACACCAAGATCGTGCTCACCGGCGACCCGGCGCAGATCGACAACCCCTACGTCGACTCGACCAACAACGGCCTCGTGCACGTCGTGAACCGCTTCAAGAACCAGAAGATCGCGGGCCACGTCACCATGACCAAGGGCGAGCGCTCCGCGCTGGCTGAGATCGCCACCAACCTGCTGTAGCCATGACCGACGAAAAGAAGCCCGAGACCTCGGTCGAAGAGGTCAAGCCGCTGATCGAGTACCCGACCGTCTATGCCTTCAAGGTCATGGGCAAGCACGAGCACGCCTTCGCCGAGTACATCCGCCAGAAATTCAGCCGGTTGATGGGCACCGAGGTGAGCCGCGACTCGATTTCGGAGAACGTCTCGAAAGAGGGTCGGTACATCTCGTTGACCGTCTCGGTGTACCTCTTGTCCGAAGCGCAGCGGCAGGCCATCTACGCCGACATCCACAGCGACAAACGAATCGTCTACTACTTGTAGGGGTTATGACCCCTGTGTAATGGGGCCCCCGACATGGCCGACCCGTTTCCGTTGTACCTCCCGCCCGAAGCGCGCCGGCTCTTTCAGTCGGAGTCGCTGCTGCGTCGTTTTGCACAGGCGGCTCACTGGGATGACGGTTCGAGCCTGCTGGAACTGCACGGCAGCCTGGGCGCGCTCGCCGTCACCAAGGCGCTCGGTTGCCACCTCACTGTGATCGAGCCGGAAGAACGCCTCGCCGACGCGCTCAAAGAACGCGCGCGGTTGGTGGGCGTCGCCGACAAGGTCGCCATCAAGCACAGCGCCACGGCCTCGGTGACGTTCGCCGAGCGGGCCTTCGACGGCATCATGATCTTCGGCCGCGTGCTGGGTCACGCCGCGGCGCTCGCGAGCAAGTGGCGGCCCAACCTCGCCCTCAACGGCCGCATCGGCTTCACGACGGTCGTCAAGGTCGGGCGCCAGGCCAACGCTGCGTCGCTCAAGGCGTGGGAAGCGCGCCTCGGGGCGCCGCTGCTGAACCCGCGCGAGACGCTGATGTCGGTGGAAGCCGAGGGCTTCGAGCCCGAGCTGATCGAGACGCTGGGCGACGTGGAGCTCGAAGAGTTCTACCGCGAGGTCGAGGTCGCGCTGGGCAAGACGGCCGACACCAACGCCGACGGTCAGCAGGCGCTGCGCGACGAGATCGCGCTGCACCGCGCGGGCAAGTCGGGCGTGACGCTGGGCTTCTGGGCGCGGCGCGCCAGGAGCCGGGTGAAAAGCCGCCTCCGTCGCGTGACGGCGGCTGATTCTTCGCGCTGTACTGTTTCCAACTGGGCGTCGGTCACATCAGGCCGGTCGTGCACCGACGGTAGACGTGAGGACGTGTCGATGCGTCGCTTGCTGATGCTGTGCGCGTTGCTGACGTGCGCGTGTGCCCACGCCCCGGACGCGTCACGCCCTGACACGGGCCGGTTGATCGGCGCGGCGCTTCCTTCACTCGTTTTGCTGGTGGGCGAGCAGGCCGACGGGAAGATCTCGTTCGGCTCGGGCGTCATCGTCAGCCGCGACGGCCGCGTGTTGACCTGCCTGCACCTCGTGCGCGGCATGCACCCGCTGCGGGCCATGCGCTACTCGCCGACGCTGATCTCGTACACGCCGATGGACGGCGGGTTGGACCGCTTCCTCTTCGAGAACCGCGACAAGTTGATCGACGTGCGGCTGGAGCGCATCGACGAAGCGAACGATCTCGCGCTCATCCGCCTCGAGGCCGACACCTCGGACGTCGCGCCGCTGCCGCTGGCCGACGAATTGCCGCAGCGGGGCGACGCCGTGCTGGCGCTGGGTCACCCGCGCGAGACGGTGTGGAGCTTCACGTCAGGCGTGGTGAGCGCGCTGCACCACGGCGCCATTCAGCACGACGCGGCGATCAACCCGGGCAGCTCCGGCGGGCCGCTGCTGAACGAGCGCGGTCAGATCGTCGGCATCACCAGCGCCAAGGTCTTCGGCGAGACCGACGGCGTGGGCTTCGCGCGGCCCATCAGCATGGCGCGCTGGCTGCTGGAAGAATCGACGCGGCCCTTCGAGATCGATCTGTCCTCGCCCGAGAAGGCCGCCTCGAGCTGTCTGCGCGCGCAGGAGCTCGCCTCGCCCAACCTCGAAGACTGCTTCGACTGGGACTACCGCTGGAGCTTCTTCGTCGACGCGCGGAAGGCGCTGCTGGCGCGCGGCGACGTGGCGCTCAACGAGCGCCTGGTGGGCATCGAGCGCCGCGACTGGCTCCAGGAAGAGCGCCGGCGGCTGCGCGCGTCGGTGCGCGACGGCGAAGCGCCCGTGGGTGCGGCGCGCCTGCAGCCCTTGCCCACGCAGCTGGGCGACCTGGTGAAGGAAGCCCGGGCGCTGCTGACCTCGCAGCATGCGCGCGTGCGCAGCGAGAACCACCTCGACGTGGAGCTGGGCGATCAACGCGCCATCCGCAAGCTGCTGCGGAAGGGCGTGCGGGTCGAAGCGACGCTGCGCGTGAAGCGCGAGCTCGCGTGGGTGTTGCTCGTGGGGCGCAACATCGACGGCAGCGAGTACCGCTTCAGCGAGGTCTGGGCGCAGGACGGCTTCGGTCGCTGGCGGCAACGCACGCCGGCCGGGGCTGACGCGCTGGCGCTGTTGCCCGCGAGCTTCGCGCCGCCGCTGGTGCTGCCGGGTGAGATGACGGCGCGCATGCAGCTCGAGCTGCTGGGGCAGCTCTTCACGCTGAGCGGCGAGCTGCCTCGGAAGAACGAGCTGTCGTGGGGCGCGGCGCGTTGATCAGTGCAGCGCGCCGGTGAAGTCGACGACGTCGATCGGCTCGGGCGCGATCTGGAAGCGCACTTCGTTGCGGTAGCCCTCGGCGTCACCCGCCACCTGGAAGGGCATCTCGCGCGAGAACTTGATGGTGGCGTCGCGCGTGAGGAAGTCGTGCAGGCCGTCGGGGCGCCACGTGCCGTTCCACAGCTTGCCGAGGTTCGCGAGGATCTTGGCGGCGGGCGCGGTGCCCACGCGCAGGTTCATCATGCCGCGGCGCTTGCCGGCGAACGGGAACATGCACAGCTCGAAGCCGTAGAACGGCACCGTGCCGGCGCAGGCCATCATCAGCGGGCCTTTGTAGAGCGTGGCGTGCGGCGCGAAGGTCTCGACCGGCGTGCCATCGGAGCCCATGCGGTAGGCGGTGGCGGGGCCGTTGATGACCTCGCACTCCACCTCGGTGGACTGGGTCATGTAGTAGGGCACCGTCTTGAGCGCGACCGACGCGATGTAGCCGCCGGGGCCGGTCATCAGCTTGCCGAACGCGCCCTTGCCGAAGTTCTCCTTCACCCAGTTGTAGTCGTTGAGGAGCTTGCCATCCATACCGAGGCCGGCGAACGGCGCGCGCTTGCCGTCGACCAGCAGCATGTCGATGGTGCGGTAGCCGGGCACTTCACCGGCGCGGGCGCGCAGCACGTCGTCGACGAAGCCGTCACCGCGCGTGGGCGAGGCCTTCACCAGCGACGCGACGGAGTTGCCGGTGCCCAGCTTCAAGACGCCGAAGCGCGGCGTGGGGGTGGGGTGGTGCTGCCGACGCAGCGCGACCTGCGTGAGGATCTCGTTGATGAAGCAGGTGACGGTGCCGTCGCCGCCGCCCATGAAGACCGTGGTGTAGCCGCGGTCGACGACCTGCTGCGCGATGCGGCGCGCGTCGAGCTCTGACCGCGAGAGGTAGAGGTCGCCTTCGGGGACGACGTGCGAGAGCGCCTTGACGATGCGCTTGCCCACCTTGCGCGCGTTGGCGTTCAGCAACACTGCGACCCGCTCGGCTTCGGGGCGGGGGGAGACCTGCTCGGCGTCGGCTCGGAACGGTTGAACCCACATGGCGCATCACGTCAGAGCACAGACCTTGCCAATTGACGGGCTGCGTTAAGTCCATGAAACGACTGCGTAACGCCCCGGCAATTGTCATGAAATCGCCACCTCGGCGTGGCGGTGCTGCGAAAGAACCTTCGCACTGACAGGTGTTTCGGTGTGGGTTGACGCGGCGAACTCGCTGGTTACGTTGGTGCAGTCGGCGGGCGGCAGCAAACAGCCCGTCAATTCAACGTTTTAGGAGACAAAGCACATGGGTAAGATCATCGGTATCGACCTCGGCACCACCAACAGCTGCGTGGCCATCATGGAAGGCCGCGAGCCGAAGGTGATCGTCAACGAGGAAGGCAGCCGCATCACCCCGTCGGTCGTGGCGTACACGAAGGACGGCGAGCGTCTCGTGGGCCAGGTCGCCAAGCGTCAGGCCATCACCAACCCCGAGCGCACCATCTATTCGGTCAAGCGCTTCATGGGCCGCCGCTTCAACGAGGTCGGCGACGAAGCGAAGCTGGTTCCGTACAAGGTCGTGAAGGGCCCGTCTGACGACGCGCGCGTCGAGATCGACGGCAAGCAGCTGTCGGCGCCCGAGATCTCCGCGCAGGTGCTGCTCAAGCTCAAGCGCGCCGCCGAGAACTACCTCGGTGAGAAGGTGACCGACGCGGTCATCACCGTGCCGGCGTACTTCAACGACGCCCAGCGTCAGGCCACCAAGGACGCCGGTGAGATCGCCGGCCTCAACGTGCGCCGCGTCGTCAACGAGCCCACCGCCGCCGCGCTCGCGTACGGCCTCGACAAGAAGCACAGCCAGAAGGTCGCCATCTACGACTTCGGCGGCGGCACGTTCGACATCTCGATCCTCGACATGGGCGACGGCGCGGTCGAAGTGTTGGCCACCAACGGCGACACGCACCTCGGCGGCGACAACATCGATCAGCGGATCATGGAGTGGCTGATCGCCGAGTTCAAGAAGGACACCGGCCTCGACGTCTCGAAGGACAAGATGGTCATCCAGCGCCTGAAGGAGGCCGCTGAGAAGGCGAAGATCGAACTCTCGAGCGCGAACGAGACCGAGGTCAACCTCCCGTTCCTCACGGCCGACGCTTCGGGGCCCAAGCACCTCAACGTCAAGCTCTCGCGCGCCAAGCTCGAGGCGATGGTCGACGACCTCATCGAGCGCTCGCTTGAGCCCGCGCGCAAGTGCCTGAAGGACTCCGGCCTGCAGGCTTCGCAGATCGACGAGGTCGTGCTCGTCGGTGGCAGCACGCGCATGCCGAAGATCCAGGACGCCGTGAAGAAGCTGTTCGGCAAGGAGCCGAACCGCACGGTGAACCCTGACGAGGTGGTCGCCGTCGGCGCCGCCGTGCAGGGCGCGGTGCTCTCGGGTGACGTGAAGGACATCCTGCTGCTCGACGTCACGCCGCTCTCGCTGGGCGTCGAGACCATGGGCGGCGTGATGACCAAGCTCATCGAGCGCAACACCACGATCCCCACGCGCAAGCAGGAGACCTTCTCCACCGCGGCCGACGGTCAGACGCAGGTCGAGATCCACGTGCTGCAGGGCGAGCGCGAGATGGCGGGCGACAACCGCAGCCTCGGCCGCTTCCACCTGCAGGGCCTGCCTCCGGCGCCGCGCGGCGTGCCGCAGATCGAGGTGACCTTCGACATCGACGCCAACGGCATCTTGAAGGTCGCCGCGAAGGACAAGGCGACCGGCAAGGAAGCCAACGTCACCATCACCCACAGCTCGGGCCTCGCGAAGGACGAGGTCGAGAAGATGGTGAAGGACGCCTCGGCCAACGAGGCCTCCGACAAGGAGCGCCGCGCGCTGGTCGACGCCAAGAACCAGGCCGAGAACATGGCCTACCAGCTCGAGAAGCTGGTCAAGGACAACGGCGAGAAGCTGTCGGCCGAGAGCAAGACGAAGCTCGAGGAAGCCAGCAAGGAGCTCCACAAGGTCCGCGAGGGCAGCGACAAGGCCGCCATCGAGACCGCGCTCGAAGCGGCCAAGCAGGTCTCGTACAAGGTCGCCGAAGAGCTCTACAAGGCGGGCGCGCCGGCTGACGGTGCGCCGGGCGCCGGTGGTCCCGAAGCGGGCGCTCCGGGCGCCGCGCCGGGCTCCAGCGCGAAGAAGGACGACGTCGTCGACGCGGAGTTCCGCTCGAACTAAAGGTCGCTTCGCTGCGCAGACCGGGCCGGCCCTCGCAAGGGGTCGGCCCGTGTCGTTTCGACTCGTACACAAGCGACTAGCGTGCGCGTGGGGCTGTAGTTCTACAGTGTCTCCACCATGAGAGACCTGCAGTTGCGACGGAAGCTGGCCACCGGGTCGGCTGTCGACGCGTACCTCGCTGATTCTACGACCGGCACTGTCCTCGTTCAGGTGACGCACGCCGAAGTCGTTGCTGATCCGGAACTGTACGGGCGTTTCCTCGACACCACGCGCGTGACCTCCACGCAGCACCGGCACCCGGCGTTGCTGTCTCCGGAGCACACGCGCTGTGAGCCCGACGGCCGTTTCGTGCTCGTGACTGGCCCCGTCAGCGGCCGCACCGCCGTCGATCACCTCCGCGAGAAAGGCCCGCTCTCGACGGCCGAGGCCATCCGCTGGGGGCTCCGAGTCTGTGACGCACTCGAGTTCCTGCACGCCCACGGCGTGGTGCACGGCCACCTGGCGCCCAAGAACCTCTTCCTCGACGGCGACTTCGATCACCCCGACGTGCGCCTGCTGGACACCGTGCTGTTGCTGTACCGCGGCGTGCGCAGCGTGCCGAGCTCGCAGCAGCTCGTCGCGCCCGAGTACCTCTCGCCGGAGCGTTGCCAGGGCCGTCGCGCCACGGTGGCTTGCGACATCTACGGCATGGGCGTGTTGCTGCATGAGCTCATCACCGGCTCGCCGCCGTTCTCGGCCACCACGCTGACCGACACGCGCTCGCTGCACATCACCGCGCCGTTGCCGCCGCTGATGCCGGGGCTCGAAGAGTGGGCGCCGGTGTTGACCCGCTGCCTCGCGAAACGCGCGCCCGATCGCTTCAAGTCGATGGCGCAGCTGCGCGACGTGCTGCGCACGCTCAAGCCGCTGGAGACGCCGGCGATCGACATCGAGCTGCGCTTCGAAGCGTCGAACGAGCCGCGTCGCTCGGGCGAGCTGCAGGCTGGCGACGTCGTCGGTCGCTACCGCATCGAAGGGTTGTTGGGTGAAGGTGGCATGGGCCGCGTGTACGAGGCGAGCCACCTGTCGATCGATCGCCGCGTGGCGCTCAAGGTGCTGCGGCCCGAGCTTGCGCGCGTCGAGTCACAGGTGCAGCGCTTCGTCGCGGAAGCGCAGGCCGTCAACCGCGTGCGGCACCCGCACATCATCGAGGTCGAAGATCTCGTGCAGGACGGTGAGCGCGTCTACTTCGTGATGGAGCTGCTGCGCGGCCCGACGTTGAAGGCGCTCGCGAAGGACGCGCCGGTCGAGCTCACGCGCAGCGTCAGGTTGATGCGGCAGGCGGCGAGCGCGCTGGCCGCGGCGCACGGCGTGGGCGTCATTCACCGCGACCTGAAGCCCGACAACTTCGTGGTGGAGCGCGACCCCGATGGGCACGAGCACCTGAAGGTCCTCGACTTCGGCGTGGCGCGCGTGCGCGGCATGGATCTCAAGCAGACGTACAAGACGCAGGCCGGGCAGGTGGTCGGCACCCCGTTGTGGATGGCGCCTGAGCAGGTGCTCGGTCACGTCGTCGACCCGCGCGCCGACATCTACTCGCTGTGCATGGTGACCTACGTGCTGCTGACGCGCCGGTTCCCGTGGCAGGGCGTCGATCTCTCGCAGGTGGTCATGCACCGGCTGCAGAAAGACGCAGACCCGGTCGGCGCGACGACGTTCCTGGGCGAGCTCATTCCCGCGCGGCTGCAGAAGTTGCTCGAAGCGGGGCTCTCGCGCGAGCTGGCGAAGCGGCCGCAGTCGATGGCCGAGGTCGAGTCGGCGCTGATCGAAGTCGAAGCGGAGTTGGTCTCTCCCGGTGAAGCGCCCGCGCCGCAGAAGTCCTGGTGGTCGCGGTTTCGTTCGTGAATGACGTATGGACCTCAGTGATCTCCTCGCGTGGCCCCGGCGACATGAAGTGCCGGGGATGGTGTTCAGGCGGCTGATCAGCAAGCACTCGGACGTGGGCGTCGGCGGTCTGACGCGCGCCGAGCGGGTGCTGTGGGTGGTGTTCGAGCTCTGCGGTGAGGTGTCGAACGGCGGGCTCGATCAGTACTTCAGCAACAGCTCCGGCGACCGCGGGCACCTCGTGCCAGATGCGCTTGACGAGCTCGGTCAGACCTCGCTGGCGACGGCGTTCCGGCCGGTGCTGCAGCCCTTCGCGGGCGTGGCGCGGTTCGAGCGTGGCGACGTGCTGCGCGGGCTGACCGAAGACGCGCGGGCCGAGCTGCTGGAGGTCGATCGCCGCGTCGGCGCCCAGACGGACGCGCTGCTGCACGCGCTCTACGGGTGGATCGCCGAGAACACGCGCGACTTCGTGTTTCCCAACGCGGGGCTCAGTGGTTTCCGGCCGGTCGACGTGGCGCCGAACGCCGCGCTGCGCGACGTGCTGGCCGGGGACGCAGAGGCCGCGTTGCCGGGGCTGCTCGTCTATTGGTCGACGCGAGGCGGGCCGCCGCCGGAAGGAAAGGGCCTCGCCGCGGCGCTGCACGCCTTTGGTGAGGTCAGCGAAGAGGGCGCGTTCGAGTGGTTGTTCAGTCGCAAGGGCAACGACGCGGTGAAGGCCATCGCTACCTTGCGTGAGGCCGGGGCTGACGACGCGGCCTCGCTGCTGGAGCGCGCGGTCTCGCAGCTCCGCTACGCCGAAGACGTCACCGCGCGTCGAGCCGAACTGCTCGAGCTCGATGAGGCCTCGTTGCGCGTGTTGTCGGCGCTGCGGTGGGAGCTCGACGGCCTGCGCGAGCCGACCTTGCGCGCGCTGCACGCGTGGGCCGTTCGATCACTCGGCGCCTGAGGTGATGCGCTCCAGCAGTCCGCGCACCGTCAGCGGGCTGCAGCCTTCAGCCTTGTTTCCGACGAGGAGCCACAGCGTGCGCTTCGTCTCGGCGCAGGTCTTCCACAGCGCGTGGGTGGCGGCGCGCATGGCGTCGTCGCGGGCCTGAAGCCTGTCGAACGGGGTGAACGCGTCGCGCGCGGTCTCGTAGCCGAGGCCCTGCGGCAACATGAGCCTCGCCACCACGTGCGGTGCGGTGAACGCGCCCGGTCGCGACATTCGATCGGTCAGCGACGGCGTCAGCTCCCAGTGGTTGAACACGTGCGCCACGCCGTTGCGCTTGAGCGCCGCGAAGTACTGCGCCGACATCAGCTCGCCGTTCCGCAGCTCCACCGCGCACTCGAGGCCCGTCGGCAACTTCGAGAAGAACCGGTCGAGCCGGAACGCGAAGTCACTCGCGCCGGGCAACTGGTGCGGACGCAGCGGCGGCAGCTGAAAGAGGAGCGGCCCCAGATGACCCGCGAAGGCCTTGTCGGCCGGCGCCAGCACCGCGTCTTTGAAGAAGCCGACGTCGAAGTACTGCGGGCTCGAGGGGTTGGTGATGGCGTTCCACACCTTCATCACGCAGCGGAAGCCGTCGGGCAGCTGCTTCGCGTAGGTGCCCAGCTCGTCGACTGAGAGCGGCGCGTAGTACGAGCGATCGATGCCCGCGGTGTTGAACAGCGGGTGCCGCGCGTACTCGCGTAGCCCTTCTTGCGTCAGGTACTCCTGCGTCGGCGCGCCGCGGTACACGAGCCCGGCCCAGCCGCGAAACGTCCAGCTCGAGGTGCCGATGAAGAGGCCCGCTGGGCGCTTCCTCGCCAGGGCCTCGTCGGCTGACGTGTCGAGCGGAGGCGGCGGGAAGAGGTCGAACTGCACGCGCGGCGGGAGCTTAGGCCGATCGTCGCGCGGTGCCCTGCAGCTCGTGCGCGAGCTTGCCCAGCGTGCGGATCGCCCTGGCCGTGCGGTCGCTCCACGGGAAGCCGCACGAGAGCCGGATGAAGTTCGTGAAGCGCTCGCGTGGCGAGAACACCGGCCCGGGCGCGACGGAGATCTTCTCGGCGAGCCCCGCGGCCTGCAGCGCGTACGCGTCGACGTGCGGCGGCAGCTCGACCCAGACGACGAAGCCGCCAGCGGGATCAGAGATGCGGGTGCCTTCGGGAAACGCGTCGATGACGGCCTGCCGCGTGCGATCGACCTGCGCGTGCAGGTGGCTGCGCAGCTTCCGCACGTGACGCTCGTAGCCGCCGCTCCCGAGGAACTCGGCGACCGCCATCTGCAGCAAGGGCGGGGTGGACACAGTGAGCGCGTACTTCAGCCGCTCGATGCGCTCCTGGTAGCGGCCCGGCGCGATCCACCCGATGCGGTAGCCGGGCGCGAGCGTCTTGGAGATGGAGCCGACCAACAGCACGCGGCCTTCGCGATCCCAGTGGGCGGCGGGGCGAGGGCGGCCGTCGAACGCGAGGTCGCCGTACACGTCGTCTTCGATGAGCGGCGCGTCGTAGCGCGCGCACAGCTTCACCAGGCGTTCCTTGTTCTCGTCGGGCATCACCGCGCCCAGCGGGTTCGACACGTTCGGAGACGCCAACACGGCCTTCACGTTGCCCTGCCGCAGCACCTGCTCGAGCGCGTCGAGATCGAGGCCGGTGCGCACGTGCGCGGGCACCTCGACGGCCTTCATGCCCAGCAGCTCGATGGCCTGCAAAATGCCGAAGTACGTCGGCGTCTCGACGGCGATGGTGTCGCCAGCCTTGGCGACGGCGCGCAGCGCGAGGTGAATGGCCTCCATCGCGCCGATGGTGACGACGAACTCGCTCTCATGCAGCGACATGCCCCAGGTGACGCCCAGCTTCGAGAGCTGCCGACGCAACGTGGGGAGCCCGTTGGGATCTCCGTAGCTGCCGCCCGCGTCTTGCACCTCGCGCGCGATCGCCGAGAGCCGCCGGTTCAACTGGCGGATCGGCAAGAGCGACGGGGAGACCTGCGCGGCGCCGAGCGGCACGACGGACGGGTCGCGCATGGACTGCATCAACGCGCGCACGCCCGAGGTGACCGAGACGGTGGCCGGCGCCGGGTTGAGCCGGGCGGTGCGCGGCTCCGCGATGGGCGAGGCGCTGCGGTGTCGCACGAAGTGACCCGAGCGCGGTCGCACCTCGATGAGCCCGTCGTTTTCGAGCTGCACGTAGGCCTGGAGAATGGTGGCGACGCTGACGTGGCGCTGGCGGGCGAGGCCGCGCACCGACGGCATGCGGTCCCCACCGCGCAGCGTGCCTGAACGGATGGCGCGCGTGAGATCGGCTGCGACCTGCTCGTAGAGGAGCGTGCTCATGTCGGTGACTGTATTGGTTCACGAAGGTGTCGACCGGTACAGATTGGGTCGGCCCCCGGGCGGAACAGTCAGCTGTACTGGCGCGGCGTGTCCTGACGCTGCATCTGTACCGGTGCCGCGTGAGTCAGGAGCCTTCGTCGCCATGAGCCCTTCGTCGTCGCAGTCCCGCCTCGTCGTCCTCTCGCTGGCGGCCGTCTACGTCATCTGGGGCTCGACCTACCTCGCGATGCGCGTCGCGGTCGAAGGCCTCCCGCCGTTCATGATGGCGGCTGGCCGCTACGTCACGACGGGCCTCGTCTTGCTCGCCTTCCTCAAGCTGCGCGGCGCGGCGTGGCCCACGGCGAAGGAATGGCTGCTGTCGGTGCCGGTGGGCGCGCTCATGTTCCTGGGCGGCAACGGCACGGTCGCCGTCGCTGAGAAGCACCTGTCGTCGGGCGTGGCCGCGGTGGTGTGCGGCACCATGCCGCTGTGGGTCGCTGCGCTCGGTCGCTTCTTCGGCGAGAAGGTCTCACCGCGCGAGTGGCTGGCGCTGGTGCTCGGCTTCGGCGGTGTGGCGGTGCTGAGCACCGGCAACGAGCTGCGCGCGGACCCTGTCGCTGCCGGCATCCTCTTCATCGCGCCGATCAGCTGGGCGATCGGCTCGTTGTTGGCGCGTCGGTTGCCGCTGCCGAAGGGGCTGATGTCGGCGGCGACGCAGATGACGATGGGCGGCGTGGTGATGGTGTTCGCCAGCGCGCTGACCGGCGAAGCCGTGCCCACCAACCCGCCGCTGGAGTCGGTGCTGGCGTGGGTCTACCTCTGCGTCTTCGGGTCGCTCGTCGCGTACTCGGCGTACACGTACCTGTTGGCGCACACGCGGCCAGCCGTGGCGACGAGCTACTCGTACGTGAACCCCATCATCGCCGTGGCGCTCGGCGTCACCGTCGGCCACGAGACCGCGGGCCCGCAGATCTTCGTCGCGGTCGGCCTCATCGTCGCCGCGACAGTGCTGGTGATGTTGAAGCCGAAGCGGTCAGTCGAAGCGCCAGTTGACGCGAAGCCCGCCGATCACGGTGTGTCGATCCGTCCCGGCGATGGGCAGCGTGGCGGCCAGCTCGATGCCCAGCTGGGCGACGCGGAAGCGCAGCGCGAAGGACGGGGCGACGTAGCTCAGCGTGCCCAGTCGGCCGGTGAAGTCGACCACCAGCGCGCCCCAATCGAAGGGTGAGAGCTGCGCGCCGGCGAGCAAGACGCCGCCTCCGCGAATGAATGCTGGCGCACGACCCACGGCGCCCGACATGTCGCCGCCGAAGTAGCCGTGCACCTCGAGCCAGTTGGTCGGCCGCCACGACGCCGTGGCGCCCAGCTCACCGCCGAGCAACCGCGCGCCGGGGATCTCGAAGGACGTCGGCAGCAGCAGCCGCGCGCTCGCGCCGACGACCCAGCGGTCGCCCATGAAGAGCACCTGCGTGCCGCCGACGGTGAGATCGCCCAGCGTCAGCTGCGTCGAGGTGAGCACCGCGTTCTGCGCGAACGTGAAGCTGACGGCCTCGAGCGTCGCGAACAGCTCGGTGGTGTCGCGCAGCTTGTACGAGCCGTAGAGCAGGGCGCTCACGTCGACAGCGCCGTAGAAGTCGGGCGTGTCGAGGATGAGCCCGAGCCGCGCGCCGAGGCCGATCTCCGTGCGCGGGCACGCGCGACGACCGGTGGCGACGTCGGCTTCGCCGTAGCCGAGCGCGATGGGGCCTTCACCCAGCCCGCGGTGCGGCCAGGCTTCGCAGGCCTTCGGCGTGGGCGCAGTGATCGTCGTCGTCTCTTGTGGCGCGGGCTCTTGCGCCAGCGCGACACCAGCGAGCAGCACCACGGACAGCAGCGCGCGCTTCACTGGGCACCTCCCGCCACGCCCGGCGCCGTGAACCGACCGTCACCGTTGAGATCGAGGATGAACGGGTTGGTGAACGCCGACGGGTAGCCGTTGGTGATGGCGCCGTACTCGTAGCCGGGCGTGCCGCGCGCGGGTTTCGGTGGGTCACTCAGCGGACCGATCTTCGCGCCTTCCTTCACGTCGGCCGCGTCGACCACGCCGTCGCCGTTGTTGTCCGTGGTGTCGACCATGCCGTCCTTCTCGCCGTTGAGACCGCCGCCGAGATCGCCGGCCAGGAGCAGCGGGCGACCCGCTTCGACCACGATCCACGCGTCGCCAGTGACGCCCGCGGTCAGCTCCGAGAGCGGCACGTCGCCCACGTAGCGCGCGGCCTGCGGCAGTACCGCGAACGGGTCGTCGATGACAGGCAGGCCCGAGATCGTCTTCTTCACCACGCCGTTGACGATGATGCGCACCTCGTCGACCGGCACCCACGGCGCGGCCTCGACGCGAATCGACAAGCGCGCGTTGGCGTCGGGGCGGTGCACGTCCATCGAGTAGGGGATCGACTGCAGGCCCTCGATCAACCGCGCTTCGATCACCGGCCCGTTGGTGCCCATCGACCGGCCGTTCTTGAGCGATCGGTTGAACGTGTCGATGTCGAACAGCGGCCCCGGCCCCGTCGCGGTGAACACCAGGTTCTGCGGCATGCCCACGGTGTTGTCGGTCAGCGAGTGCGAGTCGGAGTTCGCCGTGCCCGGCTTCAACAGGCCCTGATTGAGCGTGTAGTGCCAGAACGAGCGGTACTGGAGGTACAGCCCGTTGTCGGTGCCGTTCATCACTTCCTGTACGTGGTGAGAGTGGTTCGACGTCGACGCGCCCGCGGGCGTGCGCATGAACACCGCCTGCCGTGTACCGTCGTCGGTCTCGGGGAGGTCCTTGCGCAGGTCGAGGAAAATGGCCCGCGGGAAGCCCAGGTCACGACCGAACTCGGCCTCGGCCCACGGGTGGTTCAGCTCGATGAGCGGCTCACCATCAAAGCGGGGGCTCACGCGCTCGAAGAGCTCGCCCGGCTCGACGCGCTCGTCGATGGGCGCGCCGTTGCGCGGCAGCGACGGGTCGTACCGCAGCGGCCAGAAGTTGTAGTGACCGACGACCAGCGGGAAGCCGTAGCCCGGCACCATGAGGAACGGGATGTGGCCGGTGGTCTCGAGGCCGACGACGGTGGTGAGCGTGTTCTGCAGGCCGAGCTGCGCGACGATGCCCGAGTAATCGCCGATGACCTCGTGATCGGTGCCGATGACGATGTCGAGCGCTGAGGCCGACATCGACAAGACGCGATCGAAGTCGGGGATCGAGCTGTCGAAGCTGCGCGCGCCGTGCACGTGCAGGTCGGCCGACACGGCGCCGAGCGGCTTGAGCCCGAGAATGGGCACGAGGGTGAACGCGATGGTCTCCGGCCCGCCGGTCAGCTCCACCGACTGCTTCGCGAGCGACCAGAACGGACCGTGGAAGGCGTAGACGTCGTACTTGCCCAGCGGCACTTCGGCGGTGGCCGTGCCGTCATGCACCAGCACGCGGTTGCACGCGGGTGACGCGCCGGCTGGAGAACCAAGCCACGGCGCGCAGGTGGTGAAACGGCCGTGCAGGGTGCCCACCACGTTGGCGGCGTCTTCGTCGCTCTGCGGAATCAGGAAGATCTCGGCGTCCAACGGCTGCGTCGTCAGCCCGTGGCGCACCGTGAACGTCGCAGTGCCGACGGCGGGCAACGACAGCGTGCCCACGTCGGTGTCACCGCTGAGCGAGCCGAGCGACTGCTCGACCTGCTTGCGGCCGAACGCGTGAACCTCGACGGTGTATTCCTGTCCGGCTGGTAGCCGCGCGGAGAAGCTGCCATCCGCTTCCGGTACGACCTGCGTCCACAGTGCTGGCGCGCGCTGTTCTTCGATCGGGCTGGACCACGATGGAACGCCGAACACCACGCTTGCTTCACGCTCAGCGTCGAACGAAGCGCCTCCCATCCGCTCGACTTTTCCTTTCACCGTCACGTACTGCTCGTTCAGCACCTGCTTGCGCACCTCCATCGCGAGGTCCGCGCCGCCGCTGACGCCCTTGCTGTCGGCCATCGCCAGGTAGCGCTCGAAGATGAGCGATCCGCGCGGCTTGACGATCTGCCGCTTCAGGCCCGCCGCCGAGATGGAATCGCTGTGGAAGCCTTCCATCGTCTTTTCAGTGCAGCTCACCGCGGCGAACGACGAGATCTTCTCGTCGCTCGAGTGACCCGACGCCGCGAACCAGGGGAACTCCTTGAACGCCGCGTTGATGGTGGTGAGGCCGAACGATGGGTGCACGAAGCCGTTGCCGCCCGAGAACGGCAGCGACTCCCGGCCCGACCAGTAATACCCGTCGACCAGCGCCCAGGTCTGCGTGTCCGTCGAGCCGTTGACGATCTCCGTGCGCACGCGCACGCCACGATCACACGGCGTCAGCTCGTAGCGCGTGACGATGGGCACCGAAGGGATGCCGTCGAGCGTGCCCTTGACCTGCACGGCCACGCGCGCCGGCGACTCGTCGATGATCTCGAGCGACGTGTAGAAGGCCGCGTCGCGCGGCAGCACGCCCACCACCTGGAAGATGTTGTTGATGGTGTCCTTCTCTTGCCCGCGCGGCGCGAGATCGAGGATCGAGCCACCGTTCGGATCGAGGTAGTTCTGCGTGCCGAGGTTGGCGATGACGACGTCGACGAGGCCGTTCGACAGCTTCACGTCGCCGACGGTGCCGAGGCCGTTCCAGCCGCCCGGCCGCTCCAGCACCGACTCGATGCGCTTCACGCTGAGCTCGGTCGAGCTGCACTCGAACGCGACCTTCGGACACGGTGAAGGCACGCGGCAGCCTTCTTCGCCGCCGAGGCAGCCTTCTTTTTCACAGCCAGACAACGCGACGACGACGGCACACGACGCGACGAGCGAGAGAACTCTCAAGGCCAGGCCTCCAGACCGTGCGCGGCGTGGCACGAGTCTCCGATGAGATCGAGGTAGAGCTGCGGTTGGGACTTCTGCAACTGCGGCATGCTGTCGAAGGCCTTCGCGTCTTCCAGCGCGCGCACGGCCATGTCGAGGTAGGCCTTCGCTTTGTTGATCGCCTGCTTCTGCGCGGCGTTCGGCTTCCAGCCGAAGGTCTGCTTGAAGTGGCCGACGGTCTCGAGCCAGTGGCCGTAGAACTTCACCATCTGCACCAGCACCGGCAGCTTGAACTGCGGCATGCCCGCGAGCGCGTGCTGGTACGCGGCGTCGTACTGCACGCGCTCTGACTCCAGCCGGTAGAAATGAATCGCGACCTGCTTGTCGATGCGCGCGCCCCATTTCTTCTTCACCGCGGGGTGCTTCGCCCACGCCAGCACGCCTTGCACGAAGTGCAGCCCGCCGCACGAGTGCGCGTACACGCCCTGCTTGCGCTTGGGCACCTGCGGCAGGTTCTTCGCGAGGCCATCGCTCAGCTCGGTCGTCTCGTTCTCGAGCTCCGTCAGCGCGTCGTCGAACACCGTGTCGAGGCTGATCTCAGCGCCTTCGGCCGTCTTCCACTTCGTGCCGGGCTTCTGCGTGGCGGCGAAGAGCGACAGCGTCCAGCCGACGTCGGCCCAGTACTTCGGGTTTCCGGGCACGTGGCGAAACCCGAGCTTCGACGCGTCGACCAGCTGGTTCAGCGTCACCTCGCCCCACATCGTCTTGAAGCGCTCGTTGGGCGGCACCTTCGCGTCGACCACCAGCGACTCGGCGTTGAGGTTGGTGTGCGGCTCGACGGGCACGCCGTCGGCGTCGTAGCGCAGGAAGCCCATGGGCGCGCCCGGGCCCGCACCGCCGTCGGGGTACTGATTGCGCAGCAGGTAGTCGTGAAGAATGACCTCCGAGGCGCGGCGGCCGTCTGACGCGAGGTACGACGGGCCGAAGAGCTTCGCACCGTGCGCGAGCGCCCACGGGTTCTTTGGATCGGCCGCCCACACGAGGCAGTGCGCGCGCAGCACCTCTTCGGCGTGCGGCTTCTTGGCCGGTGAGGCGGCCAGCAACGAGAGCAAGACTGGAAACAGCATGGGCGTCACCTTCTAGCGCAGCCTGTCAGTGTGAGTCGCACCTGCGCATCGGCTTGGGTATAAGCCGCGACGCTCATGGCCGTGGCCGTACGGTTGTGACAGTGCCGGATCTGGAACGAATGAAGACGCTGCGGATTCTCTTGTTGTTGCTGGTCGCTTCGCCAGCGTGGAGCCAGTACGTCTCGACGCCGCAGGCTGGCGTGTCGTACCCGGCGCTGACCAACCCCACGCCCATCGTGCTCAACGCCCCCGGCGCGAACGAGCCGAAAGACAAGGGTCGCGCCACGATCGCCATCGGCTTCGACTTTCCCTTCTACAACCGCGTCTATTCGCAGGTGACGGTGACGGCGAACGGCGTGCTCTTCTTCGAGCCGTCGTCGGGGCCGAACACCTCGGCTGACTTCCCCGGAAACGTGGCGATCCCCAACGGCTCGGAGCCCAACGGCGTGATCGCGCCGCTGTGGGACGACCTGTTCGGCAGCAACCAGACCAGCGTGGTGCAGCGTCAGCCCATCACCGGCAGCAACGGTCAGGGCCTCGCCATCGAATACAAGGACTGGAGCCGTTGGCCGTCGGGCTTCTTCCTGACGTTCCAGGTGCGCCTCTGGCAGAACGGAATCATCGAGTTCTACTACGGGCAGATGACGGGCATGGGCCCGACCCCCGTCACCGCGACCATCGGCATCGAGTCGCCCAGCGGCACGGCCGGCACGCGCGCGCTCTCGACCTGCAACGCCGATTGCTCGCTGGCCAGCTTCGATCCCAACAGCACCGGCACGCTGATCAACTTCTTCCGCTTCAGCCCGCCTGCTGGCGTCGATCTGCAGGCGCTCTCGCTGCGCGTCGACAGCATCGCGGCGACCGCCGGCAACCTCACCATCGGCACCACGTTCGGCCTGCGCAACTTCGGCACCGCGAACAGCGGCAGCTTCAACTACGGCGTCTACCTGTCGGAAGACACCATCTACGATCCCGGTATCGACCTGCCGTTGCTGCCTGCGCCGGCGACGCCGCTCTCGCTGGGGCCGCTGGCGGTCTCGAGCCAGACGCACTCTGGCAGCGTGGCGCAGCCTGACGGCGGCAGCTGGTACGTGATCGCCGCGATCCCCGTGTTGCCCGATGGCGGCGAGACCAACGACTTCAACAACGTGGTGGCCACCAGCGTGCCGTACGCCGCCGGCGTCGATCTGATCGCCGAGAGCGTCTCGCCGCCGCCAGTGGCGGGGCCGGGCGATGTGTTGAGCGTCGACGTGCGCTTCAGCAATCAGGGCTTCGAGGCCGCGGGCGCCGTGCCGGTGAAGCTGTACGCCTCGGTCGACACCGATCTCACCAGCGACGACCGACTCCTGACGTCGCAGACCATCAACGTGGTGGGTGGGCAGCAGGTCGCGCAGGCGATCAACTTCACGCTCGCGCTGGGCACGCCGGCCGACAACTACTTCGTCATCATGCAGCTCGACGACGGCCCCGACGCGGGCGTCATCAGCGAGCGCAGCGAGCTCAACAACGTCGTCACCGCACAGCAGGTGATGCAGGTGCGTCAGGCTGACCTGCTCGTCTCGCAGGTGCGCGTCATGCGCGCGATCCCTCCGCTGGAAGAGGTCTCGTCGGTCTTCTTCGGCGAGCAGGCGCGCTTCGAGGCCTTCGTGTCGAACGTGGGCGGCGCGACGGCGGGCAACGTGCGCGTCTCGTTCCACATGTCTGACAACGAGACGCTCAACGCCGCCACCGACGTCTTCGTGGGCTCGTTGACGGGGCTCACGTTCGCGCCGGGCGAGTCGCGCTGGGTGACGCTGGCGAGCGCCACCGTGCCTTCGCAGAACAACGTGGGCCAGCCGCTCGCGGTGCAGCCATACTTCTTCTTCGCGGCTGCGGTGGGCAGCGGGCTCGTCGAAGACAACAACGACAACAACTTCAGGTCGGCGGCGCCGGTGGTCGGCCGACTGCCCGCGCCGAACTACCGCGCCATCGAGATGCAGGCGCCGCTGCGCTCCGGCGCGGGTGAGGTGATCGCCGTCTCGCGCACGTTGACCAATCAGGGCAACCGCGACGGTGGCCCGGTGAAGTACCGGTACTACCTGTCGGCCAACACCATCATCACCGCTGACGACTACGTGCTGCCGCGCGTGACCTCGACCGGAGACGTGGTCGACGGCACGGTGACGCTGGCGATCGACCAACGCGACTCGCTCACCGAGCTGCTGCGCCTGCCGGCCAGCCTCGCCGCGGCGACCTACTACGTCGGCGTGCTCATCGACCCCGACGACGAGGTGCTCGAAGCCGATGAAGATGACAACGGCCTCGCGTCGATCCGCACCGAGATCGTCCCGCAGTCGCTGGGGCTGAGCGGGGCGCTGTTGCCGGACGGCACCATCGGGCTGCCGTACAGCGTGCAGCTGACGGGCACGGGCGCTCCAGGACCTTTCTCGTTCGCGATCGCTCAGGGCGCGACGCTGCCGGCGGGCCTGACGCTCTCGAGCGAAGGCATTCTGTCGGGCACGCCCACGGCGCCGGGCGCGTACACGTTGATCGTCGAGGTCACCGCTGGTGGCCGCACGGTCATCGCGTCGGTGGCGCTGCGCATCGCGCACGCGACCGGCTCGTTGATGATCAGCGCGTTGCCGCTGCCGGCGCCCACCCGGTTGGTCCGCTACACCGCGCGCATCGGCGCGAGCGGCGGCGCTGGCGAGTACCGCTTCCAGATCGTCGACGGCGTCTTGCCGGTGGGGTTGGTCATGAACGACTTCGGCGAGCTCTCCGGCATTCCGGACGATCCGCTCGGCACCACGCGCAGCTTCGTGGTGCGCTGCTTCGATCTCATCGGCAACGTCGACGAGCGCGCCTTCTCCATGACGGTGGTCGACGCGGCGCCGTTCAGCATCGTCACCCGCTTGCTCCCGGGTGGCGCGGTGGGCGCCGAGTACTTGCAGCTCGTCGTCTCGGCGAACCCGAGCGGCGCGCCGGTCTCGACGCCCGTCGCGTGGCGACTCATCGGCGGCACGCTGCCTCCGGGCCTCGCGCTCGAGCCTTCGGTGACGGACACCATCGCGCTCTCGGGCACGCCCACGCGGCCAGGCCTGTACGAGTTCACCATCGAAGCCACCGACGCTCAGGGCCGCATCGACGCCTATTCCTACGTGGTGCCGATCGTCTCTGGCGCCATCACCGCGCGCGGCGAAGGCACGCGCTACGTGCGTCCGGGCGGCGCCGTGTCAGTGACGTTCTCGGCCGAGCCGCTGCCTGCAGGTGCGAAGTGGTTCTGGCGCGAAGGCCAGCTGCCGCCCGGCGTCACCTTCAACGAAGACGGCACGCTCTCTGGCACCGTCCCCGCCGACGCGCCCACGGCGCTGCACACCATGTCGCTCTCGGTCGGCCTCACCGCCAACGAGCCGCTCGCGGTCGTGTGGTGGACGGTGGAGGTCAACCCGGAAGCCGAGACCACGACCGGCTGCTCTGCGGTGGGTGGCGAGCTCCTGGCCTTCGGTGCGATGCTGTGGCTGGCGCGTCGCCGTCGGGTCACAGGGCGGTCGCAGCGGGGCTGAACAGGCCGAGAAGTCACGTAACCCGCTGATCTCCCTCAAAGTCCCGGCATCCTCCCGATGACGTATGGAGGGATCAGCGTGGCCCGTCGATACTTCCTGTGTCTCGCGGCACAAACCCTCGCAGTCCACCCCAAGGAGCACACCATGGCGAAGATGAACAAGAAGGCGATGCTGAAGAAGGCCCGCGGTCAGGGCATGACGGAATACATCATCATCGTCGCGCTGATCGCGATCGCCGCCATCGGCGTCATCACGCTCTTCGGCGACAACATCAAGGCGCTCTTCGGTATGTCGGCTGACGCCCTCGCCGGCGACACGCAGGTTGAGAAGCGCACGTCGAAGTCGCAGACCAAGCTCGAGCAGAAGAAGCTGACGAACTTCGCGAAGGAAAACTCGGGTTACTGAGAAGTCCTTCAGTTCCTGCAGTGCCGCTGCCGCTCTTCGCCTCTGCGTGAAGAGCGGCAGTCGTGTTTTCAGGCTTTGGTAGCCTGCCGAAGTGAAGACGCGCCTCACGCCCTGGCTGTTGGGACTCGTGGTGCTGGGCGTGGCGTTTCGTGAGCTGGCCGCGGGGCAGGTGCAGGCCGCGCGCGATCTATCGGCGCACGTGTTCCCTGAGACCTGGTTCCTCGTGAAGTCGTGGGCCCACGGCGAGGTGCCGCTCTGGTTGCCGCACGCGCGGCTGGGCCAGCCTTTCTCTGCGTTGCTCTACACGCAGGTCTTCTACGCACCGCGGGTGGTGACGGGGTGGCTCTTCGGGCACGTCATGGGGCCCAACGTGCTGCACGCGTTGCACGTGGCATGGAGCTTCTCCGGCCTCTTCGTCGCGACGCGCCGCTTCGGGTTGTCGAGAGCAGCGGCCTTCATCGCCGCGGCGCCGTTCTCGCTCTCGCCGTTCTTCGTGGAGTTCGCGCAGAACTTCTCGTTCGCGTCGACGGCGGCGTGGGCCGGCTGGGTGTTGTGGGCGGCGGAGGGCTTGCGTCGTGCGCCGTCGGTCGTCACCACTGCGTGGCTCGCGGCGATTCTGGGCGCGGCGTTTCACGCGGGCTCACCCGAGATGTGGCTGTGGGAAGCGACGTTGGCGTGCGCCGTCGCGTGGCGAGCGTGGCCGCGGCTGTTGATCGCCCTTGCTTGGGTCGGCGCGCTGGGCGCTGTCGTCGCCATTCCCAGCCTCGAACTCTCGCGTGAGTGGACGAAGCCCGGAGAGGTCGCCGCCGGCGCGCTCGAGTGGTCTGTGTCGTTCGCGCAATGGAGATCGACCTTCGTCCCCGACGGCGATCTCCCGCGCGCTGGCGCGTACTGGGGCGGCGACGATCAACGCTTCATCTTCACGCTCTTCATCGGCGCGGCGGCGGTGCTGCTGTCGACGCTGGGTGTGACGACGCGGCGCGCGCGACCGCTCGTCGTGTTGCTGGCGATCTGCGGCGTGTTGGCGCTCGGCAAGCACCTCGGGCTCTCGTCGCTGCTGCTGGAGGTGCCGCCGTTTCGCCTCTTCCGGTACCCGGTGAAGTACGCGGTCGGTGCGCTGTTTGCGATCTCGGTGCTGGCCGGCTTCGGCGCGCGTCGGCTGGCGGCGTTGGCCCGACGTCGTCGGCTTGAAGCTCCGCTCGCGTGGCTCACGTTCTCGCTCGGCCTCGTCGCCGCGACGCGAGCGTTCCCGGTGCGCGAGGGGCTGCGCGACGGCGCGCCGTGGGTGGTGCTGATCGCCGCCGGGCTGGTTCTGTTCGCGCGTCGCCCGGCGTGGGTGATGGTGCTCGTCGCCGTCGAGCTGATCGCTGCGCCCGTCGAGCGTTGGGATCGCGTCAGCGCCGCGGCCCTGCAGCGGCCCTCGAAGTTGGCGCCGCAGCTCGCTGGGGCAGGGCGCTTGTCCATCCGCGTCGATCTCGACGACGTGGACCATGAGGCCTGCGGGCCGTGGGACGCTGACGACGAGCCGCTGCTGGCCGGGCGCGATCGTCTCTCGGCGCTGCGCTTCGTCGAAGAAGATCTCCGCGCCGTCGGTGGCTACGGCTTCCGAGATCCGTGGCGGCTGCAGGAGGCGTTTGCTCGCGGCGCGGGCGCTTACGACGTCGCTGGCGTGCGCGCGTTGGTGCGCGAGACGTGGGCCCCACAGCCCGCCGGCGCCACCGGCGTGCAGACCACCTCGATTCCAGACGTGTGGGTGTGGACGCGTGATTCGGCGTTACCGCGCGGCTTCTTCAGCGCAGCGATCTGTCACGGCGCGTTCGATGCGCTCGACGACGTGACGGCGGTGGCGCTCGACGACGCGTCGCTGCCGCCGTGTGGAAAGGCCGAGCGCCCGGCGCCCGTCAGCGTGCAGACGCTGGAGCACGCGGCGGGCTCCATCGAGCAGCGCGTGACGAGCTCCACGCCCGGCGCGGTGGTGTTGGCGGACGCCTGGTACCCGGGCTGGCAGGTCACCGTCGACGGCGTCGATGCCACGGCCGAGCGCGCGTGGGGCTTCGTGCGTGCGGTGCGGGTCGACGCGGGTACCCACGTCATTCACTGGCGCTACGCACCACGCAGCGTGCGGTTGGGCGCGGCGGTGTCGCTGCTCGCGCTCGCGGCCTTCCTCATTCCCGTCGTTCGCCGCCGACGCGGCGCATGATGAGCGCGACGGCGATGCACAACGCGAACTGAAGGGCGCCCCAGCCGACGGCGGCCCACTCGGAGCTCCGCGCCCACTCGAAGAACGGCGCCCGCAGGAACCCATTCACCAGGAACAGCTGCATCGACAGGCCGCCGAGCCACTTCAACGGCGCGCGCGGCGCGAGGTGCCAGGTGCCCAACAAGAACAGCAGCGCCGCGAGGTGCGTGAAGCGCCACGCTGTCGCGTCGAGCTGCCCCGCCAGCAACACGACGAGCGCCGCCGCCGTCACGGCGACAGGCACGTGTGCGTGGCCACGGCGCGCGAACCAGATGCCGACGCAGAACTCCGGCAGATGCCCCAGCGGCGTGGCGTAGATGAAGCCCGGCGGCAGCAGCAGCGCGTCGAGCCCCCACGCGAGCGCGAAGCCCGCGACGCTGACGACGACGAGTCCACGCCCGTCGAGCCGCCGGAGCAGCGGAAACACGACGTAGAACTGCACGATGAAGGGCAGGAACCACCACGGCCCCACGAGCGAGAGCTGCTCTCCAGGCACGAGGTTGAAGAGCAGCGTCAGCTTCAGCGCGATGGAGCCGAGCTGCGTGGTCACGGCGTCGGGGCCGGCGAGCAGGGCCTTCACCACGGCCCAGAGCACGAGGGCGATGAGGAACGACGGGTACAGCCGGCGGAGCCTCGCGACGAGGAAGTCCCGGTAGCCCGGCTGCCGACGCTCGAAGCTCAAGGTGAGCCCGTACGCGCTCGCGAACGTGAAGAGCTGCACGCCGTAGTGGCCGAAGAAGGCGAAGATGATGCGCGGCAGTGAAGCGAGCGTTGTGCCTTCGAAGAACGCCCGCGCGTTGGCCACGTCGAACGCGAACTCGTTCACGCCGGGCAGCGCGCTCGCGAGGTACTGAAAGTTGTGCACGACGATCAGCAGGATGCCGAAGCCCTTGAGCACCTCGGTGTCGTCGCGGCTCAGCGGCTCACGCGACATCGATGTGCGCCTCCAGCCGCCGCGAGAGCCAGACGACGAACACTGCGACGACCGCGCCCGCGAACAGATCGATGACGTAGTGGTAGCGCAGGTACACGCACGCGAGCGGCATCAGCACCACGAAAGGCGCGATGAGCCAAAAGAGCCTGCGTGACCAGGTCCACGCGCTCCAGCCGAGCAGCAAGGTGCAGCACGTGTGCATGCTGGGGAAGCAGTCGTACGAGATGCGCGTGGCGTCCATCATCGCTTCCTTGATGGGGCCGATGACGTAGAGGTCCAGCGGCACGTCGAAGGTGCGCGTCAGCACCGGCCCTTTCACCGGCACCAGCGCGTAGCCGACGTAGGCGATGAGCAGCGCCAGCCCGACCTGGAACGCCGTGAGGCGCAGCGCGCGACGACCGCCGGTCACGAAGACGGTGCCCAGCACCAGCGGGTAGAGCACCGCGTAGAACGAGTACACGAACGCGAGCAGCTCGCTGAGCGGCGTCCAGATGACGTGCTGCAGCAGCTCGATGGGATCGTTGCCGAGGAACAGCACGCGATCGACCCGCGCCATCACCGCGTCAAAGTCGCCGGTGAAGCCCGCGTCGACGACGGGGCGCATCCACTCGTAGCCGGAGATGATGATCAGCAACGGCAGCCAATCGCGCACCGTCGCGGCCGAGATGCGCAGGGCCGCACGGACATACGGCCATCGCACCGCGCCGTGTTTCCGGGTGAGGCTGGCGAACAAGAGCCACGCGAACAGCGTCGGCAGCCCGATGCCCACGGTCGTCAGCACCATCGACGCGAGCGCGCTGATGGCCGTCGCGGGCGCGGCGTTCGGCAGCTCTTCGCGCACGAGCGGGCTCATGAGCATCACGCCAAAGCTGAACAGCCACGGCAGCAGCGCCAACGGCAGCGTCAGCCACACGAGCCCGCGCGGCGCATCGCTCGCCCACGGCAGTTGGAGGAATCGCCAGAAGAGCTGCATCGCCGCCACGAGCCCCAGCGTGAAGCAGACGGTGGCCGCGCGGCCTCCGAGGAGCGACAGCTGCGTGAAGACTTGTGGGCCCGCCCGCACCAGGACGAAGAAGAGGAACGCCAGCAGCGCCCACTCGAGCGGCCTCAGCAGCTGGCTCCACGAGCGGACGGACACGCGCCGACGGTAGACCAGCCACGGCCGACTGCTACGCTTTCACGCGCGTGGAAGGCCGCCTCGTACTGAAGAACTGCAGTCTCTTCCGGGCCGACGGGCGCGTGCGCAGCGGCATGTCTGTGCTCGTCGAGGGCCACCTCATCGTCAGCGTCGCGCCCGATGAGCAGGTGCCGACACGGCCTGGCGACTGGGTGGTGCGCTGCGAAGGCCGGTTGCTCACCTCGGGCCTCGTTGATTGCCACACGCGGCTCGTCGGCGGGCCGCTGACGCCGTGGGCCGCCGACATGCTGATGCGCCCGTTCCTCGATCGCTTCGAGCAGGAGCGCCGCCTCGAAGCGCTGCTGACGCCCGGCGAGGTGCGAGCCATCACGGCCTTCTCAATCGCGCGCAACCTGAGGCTCGGCGTCACCATGGCCGTCGAGCACCTCCACGCGCCGCGTTGCGTGGAAGCGGCGCTCGAAGCGCAGGCCGAGGTGGCGGAGGTGTTGGGGCTTCGGCTGGTCAACTCGCACGCGTCGACCAGCGGCCTCGAGGGCGCGCCGGGCGTGACGCAGGTCGAGGCCAACGCGGCGTACGCGCAACGTCGTCGCAAGGGGCGGCTGGCGCGCGGTGCGATCGGCCTGCGCGGCTCGTTCTGCTGCGATGACGACGTGCTGCGGACGGCGGGCCGCGCCAAAGAGGAGCTCAGCGTCGGCGCGCACTTCGGCCTCGCCGAGAGCGATGACGATCTCGCCATCACCTGGGCGCGCACCAACTCGCGCATCGTCAGCCGCTTCGAGCGCTACGGCCTCCTCGGCGGTGCGTCAGTCGGAGCGCACGCCCGCGCCATCGAGCGCACCGAGGCCGCGCGGCTCGCCAAGAGCCGCACGCTGGTGGTGCTGACGCCCCGCGCCGCGCAGACCGTGGAAGGTGGCTCGGCGCTGGGCATGGAAGCGGTGCTGGTGTCGCAGAACCTCGTGGGCCTTGGCTCCGGCGGCACCGGCGCGCTCTGGGAAGAGCTGGCGGCCAGCTACACCGGCGTCATGGGCCTCGCGCGCTCCGGCCGCATGCTCGACCCCGACAACCTGATGTCGCAGTTCCTCGTCGGTGGCCCCGCTGAGCTGTGCTCGATGATCTACGGCGCGCCGAGCGGCTCCGTCGACGAGGGCTCGCTGGCAGATCTGGTGCTGTTCGATTTCGTACCGGCGCGCGAGAGCGGCAACTACACGGCGCACCTCTTGATGCAGCTGAGCCAGATGCGCGTGGCGTGGACCATCGTGAACGGCGACGTGGCCGTGCGTGAGGGCGAGCTGCTCGGCGCGAACTACCTCGAGCTGGCGAACGAATCGGCGCGCGCGCTTGAGAGCGTGTGGCGGCGCGCAGGTCGGTCTGACGGAGGCGCTGTCGCGTCGTGAAGATCCTCACCGAGGCGCTGTCGGCCCGGCGCGCACGGCTGCCCGCCGACACGACGTGTTTCCGCTGGAGTGACGAAGAGCTGCCGGGCGTGACGGTGGACTTGTTCGGCGACGTCGCCGTGCTGAGCCTGTACCGCGACGCGCCCGACGAAGCGGAGATCGCCGACGCGCTCTCGCCGCACGTGCGCGCGGTCTACGTGAAGCGACGGCCGCGCGAGGCACGCAAGGTCGCCAACGAGTCGCCAGAGCTGCTCGCGCCGTCCGCGCCGCTGCGGGGCGAAGCGGTGGAGTCGCTGATCGTCGAAGAGCAGGGCGTGAAGTTCGAGATTCGACCCGGGAACGGGTTGTCGGTCGGGCTGTACCTCGACGCGCGCGCTGCCCGCGCGACGGTGCGACGGCTGGCCAGTGGTCGGCGCGTGCTCAACACGTTCTCGTACACCTGTGGCTTCGGTGTCGCGGCGCGGTTGGGTGGGGCGGCGCGCGCGGTAAACGTCGACGCGTCACGCAAGGTGCTCGACTGGGGCGAGGCCAACCTCACGCTCAACGGGTTCGCGCCCGATCGCTACGACTTCATCAGCGGCGACACGTTCGACTGGCTCGGCCGGTTCGCGAAGAAGAGTGAGACCTTCGACCTCATCGTGTTGGACCCGCCGGGGTTCGCGACCACGAAGCACAGCCGCTTCACCGCGCACCGCGACTACCACCAGCTGGTGGCGGCGGCTGAGCCGGTGCTCGCGAAGGGTGGCGCGCTGCTGGCGATGTGCAACGTCGAGCAGCTGAGCATGCGTGACTTCACGCAGCTGGTGCAGCGCGGGTTTGGCTCGCGGAAGTTCGTGGTGCGCGAGTCGTTCGGCGCGAGCGACGTCGATTTCAAGCAGCCGTCGACGCTCAAGTGCCTCGTCGTTGAGGCGTAGCGCTCATTTCGACCCGCTCCCACTCGCGCGAGACGGGGCCGCGGCGTTGTTTCGCGGCAGTGGGTCCGTGAACTGCACGATGTTGATGACCCACGGCATCGGCGTGCCTGCGTAGGGCAGGTGCTCGAGCGACGTGTCGTCGTCGTTGGCCGGCTGACCCACCAGCAACGCGCGCGCGGCTTCGTGCAGCGTCTCAACGCGCAGCTGTCGTGCACGGAGCTCTCGCACCTCACGGCGGCGGCGCACCCAGGCGACGATCAGCAGCACCGACATCACCGCCCACACCAGAGTGCCGCCCGAGAGCAGCAGCGGCCACCACGGGTAGCGCCGCGGCAGGTCTTTCTTGAAGGCCTCTTCTTCCATCGACAGCGGCACCCAGAACGCCGCGCCGAAGGCCTTCTCAAACCCGTCACCTTGCGACACGCGATCGATCAACCGCTGAAACGCACCCGAGCCATGGCGCGCGCGCAGGAACTCCACGAACGCCGCGCTCTGCGCGTAGGCGATGTCCACGTTCTCCTGGCTGGACGGAAAGCGGTCCGAGAGCTCGTCGAACTCGTACACGCGGTCCTGCGTCACCGCGCGCGTCAGCGTCGCGACCTGCTCGAGCTGCCACTTGCGCTCGCCGGTCAGCTCCATCGCGAGGCCTTCCTGGAACCAGTGCGGCCACACGGTGCCGAACTGGCCCAACGCGACGTGCACCAGCTCGTGGCGCAGCGTCAGCGGCCCGTCGAGCGTCGTCAGCGATGTGGCCTCGACCAGCACGATGTTGCGACCGGGGTAGGCCAGCGCGATCGCCCACGGCGGTGGCGGCGCGCCGGGCAGCGACATCGCTTCGTACTCTTCACGCCCGAAGCCGACGCGCACCTCCGTCACACCCGGCCAGTCGCGACCCAACAACGCAGCGACGTCGTCACGCATCGGCTCCAGCTCACGCGCCAACACCTGCGCCGAGCCCTTCGCCCGCGGCGTGTGCACGATGCGGAAGCGCTTGGTGGTGAGGGCGTCGGTCTGCAGGCCGCCCTGCGTCTCGAGCCCGGCCGACGGCATCAGCTCGAACGGCGTGTCTCCCCCCGGCGGCGGCGCGACGGCCAACGACAAGGCGAGGAGGGGCGCGAGCAGCGTCACGGCGCCAGCTTGGCCATGACTTCCGACGCCGCAACCGCCCGAACTGCCAGCCGCTTGCGACGTGAGGTCTCTCCGTCGATCAACGAGACGTCGGCGCGGCGCACGCCCAGCAGCCGGGAGATGAACTCCACGAGCGCGGCGTTGGCTTCACCATCAACAGGGGGCGCGGCGAGCGCGATCTTCAGCCGACCGTCATGCTCGCCGACGACCTTCGTGCGCGAGGCACGGGGTTGCACCAGCAGCGACAGCTCGACGCCATCGCCGCTGGCTTTCAGCCACGTCATTGCTGTTTCAGCGCGTGTTGTTGCGGATGGCCTCGACGAGGTTCCGCATCCACTTCTCGTACTCGTCCGAGATGCCCGTGGCCGAGTCGATCGCCAGGCCTTCGCTGCTGACGTAGGTGATGGTGGCCTGCTGCGTGGTCGACGTGATGCGAATGCGCACGAGGCCCTTCTTGTGGTTGAGGCGGGCCAGCAGGCCGCTCGCGTCGTCAGCCTCGAGCACCCAGCTGTGCGACGACAGCGCGCGCTGCACGGCGCCCTTCACGTTCTCGAAGCGCTGCTCGCGATCGAAGACCACCAGCGTGGGGGCGGGCGTCGCGCCGACAGGCGTGGGCGCGGCGACGGGCGCCGGCGTACCGGGGCGCAGCCGCTTGGCGATGTCCTGCTCGAGGCCGTTGAGCCAGCCCTCGTACTTGCGATCGGCGTTGGTCGCCTCGAGGCCCTTCATGGTGAAGCGCGTCGCGTCGTACACGATCGACACGCGCACGGTGGCGCCCTTGTGGCTCAGGCGGCCGATGATCTCCGGGCCGTTCTCAGACTCGGTGACCCAGCCCTTGCCCTGCAGACCGGCCACGATGGCCGTGCGCACGTCGGCGGGATCGCGCTCGACCTGCAACAGCGTGACGCGCGGCTGCTCGGCCGAGAGGTCGACCTCCGGGGCCGCCTTCCTGCAACCCGAGACCGCGATGACCGCCGACAAAACGATGAACCCGAAACGACCTGACATGAACCCCTCCAGATGAACGTGTGAAATGGACGCAGCTTCGTTGCCGCGCGAAGACGAACCGATCAGCGCGTCGCCACCTACTACTTCTTCACGAGGTACGCGACGTCTCCGCCGGGCTGCGTCTTCCAGGTGTCGAGCAGCTTCTTGTGCGAGTCGATGAGCGACTCGAGGTGTGACTCGAACGCCACCTTCTGCCGCTTGAGCTCGTTGAGCTCCTTCACCAGATCCACCAGGCGGTTGTTGGCGCCCGCGACGATCTTGTCGGCCTGCAGCTCGGCCTCGGCCAACATGACCTCGGCTTCCTTCTTGGCCTGCGCCTTGACGTCTTCGCTGATGCGCTGGGCCGTCACCATCGTCTCTTGCAGCGCCTTCTCACGCTCGAGGTGCTGTTCCAGCCGCGCCTGCACGCGCTTGAGCTCTTCCTTGAGCGAGATGTTCTCGCGCACCACCTCTTCGAACTCACCGGCGGTCAGCTCGAGGAAGGCCTCGACCTCCTTCTTCGAATACCCGCGCAGCTGCGTCTCGAAGCGCTTCTGGCGGATGTCGAGCGGCGTCATCTTCATGGTGGTTTCTCCTTATTTCTTGTCGAGGAACGCGTCGCCCAGCTGGCGCGCCCGGGTGGTGGCGGCCTCGACGGCGTCGATGAGGGTGGTGCGCAGGCCGCCGGCTTCCAGCGTGTGCAGGCCCGCGATGGCGGTGCCGCCGGGGCTGGTCACTTGATCCTTCAGGTGGCCGGGGTGCGCGTTGGTCTCGAGCAGCAGCTTGGCGCTGCCCAGCACGGTCTGCGCCGCGAGCTTGAGCGCCTGGTGGCGTGAGAGGCCCACCTTCACGCCCGCGTCAGACATCGCCTCGATGATGAGGAAGATGTACGCGGGCCCGCTGCCCGACAGGCCCGTCACCGCGTCGAGCAGGTACTCATCGACGACGGTGGTGAGCCCCACCGAGTCGAACATCGCGGTCGCCAGCTGCAGATCTTCCTCGGTGGCGTGCTCGCCAGCAGACACGGCGGTCGCGCCCGCGCCGACCAGCGACGGGGTGTTGGGCATCGATCTCACGATGCGCGCGCCCGCGCCCAGGCGTCGCTCGATGGCGGCGATGGGCACGCCTGCGGCGACCGAGATGATGAGCTTGCTGCGATCGACCGCTGGGGCGATCTGCGTGAGGAGCTTGTCGAGCGCCTGCGGCTTCACGCACAGCACCACGACCTCGGCGTCGCGCGTGGCGGCCACGTTGTCGAAGCCGGCGACGATGCCGTGCGTGGTCTCCAGCTCCTTCCGCTTCTCTTCGCGGCGGACGGTGGCGGTGATCTTCGACGGCGCGAGGCCCGCGCGCAGCAGCCCGCGGATGATGGCGTTGGCCATGTTGCCCGCGCCGAGGAAGGTGATGCGACGGTCGATCACTTCTCGTCTCCGGCAAGAGGGGCAGGCGTCGGCGGCACCGCAGGCTGCGGCTCAGCCGAGAAGATCGAGTCGGGGTCGGGCACCGGCAACTGCGCCGAGAGCGCCTGCGCTGCCTTGAAGACCTCGTACGAGCCGCTCTGCTGACGGGCGGTGAAGTGCACGAAGCGCAGCGCGGTCGGCGTGTTCTGGAAGGGGATGAGCCCCAGCGCCTGCTGCTTCACGGCGATCGACGCGTTGGGGTGCCGCACGAGGTTCGAGAGGATCTCTTCGGCCCGTGGGTGGCGGATGGCGCCGACGGCCCGCACCGCGGCGCGCGCCAGCGTGGGGTTGGCGTCCAGCGTCAGCACGGCCAGCGGGTTCAACGCGCGCGGGTCCTGCAGGAAGCCCAGGTCTTCGACGGCCTGCGCGCGCACCTCGAGGGGCGCCGGCTCGAAGGCCCAGGCGAGGCCGCGCAGCAACGCGACGTCGGGGCCGGGCGTGGCCGGCGTGACGACGACCGGCTCGTCTTCCTTGGCGCTGCCGATCGCCGCGGCGGGCTTCCTGGGGCTTGCGGCGAGGGCCGCGGTCGTCGCCAACAGCCCAGCCGCCAGAGTGATGCGCTTCATCGCAGCCATGATGCCCCACGGGAAAAGGTGGCCAATTTTTTGCGTCGAGATCCCACGCGCGTACAAGTCGTCACACGCCTGTAGCACTTGCGCGCCAAGGAGATCTGTCGACCATGCCGATGACCAGCACCGCCTGCACCACCGTCGAGGCCGTCGACGTCGAATGCACGCACTGCGGAGTTCGCATGTCGAGCCACACCGGCGGAGGCGGCACCGTTCGCTACTTCCACTGCCCGTCGTGCTCGCGCTGGACGACGAGCATGTACACGGAGGTCTTCCGCGCCGACTCGAAGATGCGCCCGCGCCGTCCCGGTGACGACGCGCGCCCGCCGATGGGCTCGGTGAAGGACCGCTTGGAGAACTGGCTGGCGGCCATCTCGGTGGCCGACCCGTACCGCACGCTGGGCGTCTCGCCCGAGGCGTCCGATCACGCGCTGCGCGAGCGGTACCTGGCGTTGGCCCGTCAGCACCACCCCGACAAGGGCGGCCGCGCCGAAGACATGCGCCGCATCAATGACGCGTACGAGAAGGTGTTGGCGCACCGCGAGCAGCGTCGTCGCGCGCCCAGCAATCGGCTCGCGCTCAACGTCGGCTGAATGGCAGGGCCGGGGCTGTCGCATTAAGCAGCCCCCCATGACGCCTTACCCGGCTCCCGCGGCGACGTTCCTCAAGAGTGATGGCTCGAAGGTCTCGCTGGCCGAACTGGTCGGCGAGAAGACGATCGTCCTCTATTTCTATCCGAAGGACCGCACCACCGGCTGCACCGCTGAGGCGTGCTCGTTCCGCGATCAATACGAGGACTTCAAGACGGCGGGCGCCGAGGTGATCGGCGTGTCGGCCGACGACGGCGCGTCGCACGAAGACTTCAAGGGTCGCTACAAGCTGCCTTTCACGCTGCTGACCGACGTGAACGGCGAGGCCGCGAAGGCGCTGGGCGTGAAGAAGGTGCTGGGCATGCTGCCGGGTCGCGTCACCTTCGTGATCGATCGCAAGGGGCAGGTGGTGCACCGCTTCGAGTCGATGATTCGCGCCACCAAGCACGTCGACGAGGCGCTGCAGATCGTCAAGACGCTCGAGAAGGCCTGAGCAACCACCGCCAGAACCCGTAGAACGTCGCCGCGCCCGTCAGCACCTTGAGGGCCGTGGGGAAGTATGCGCCGGGGCTCACGAAGCCTTCGACGATGCCGATGGCGACCATGAACGGCGCGGCGCCCAGCATCAGCCGCAGCGCACGCGGCGTCTCCATCGCCAACGCCGCGCGACGGGATCGCTCGCCCGGGTCGATCACCGCGCGGCCCATGCGCAGCCCTGCGCCCGCCGCGATGCAGATGAGCGAGAGCTCGACCGGGCCGTGCGCCGCCATGAAGGTGACGATGTTCCAGCCGAGGTCGCCGCGGAAACACGCGGCCACCACCGCGCCCGTGAAGAGGCCGTTGTAGAGCACCGTCGCCAGCGTCAGCACGCCTGCGCTGATGCCGGCGATGAACGACACCAGCATGACGCGCACGTTGTTGAGAAAGATGCCGACGGCCAGCGAGCCCGGTGTCGACACGCCCAGCACGCCGTCGGTCCACAGCTCGTGGCGCGCGATCCACCCGCGGATGTCGGCGGGCACCAGGTACATCGCGCCGTCGGGGTGGAACAGCACCGTCACCGCACCCAGCAGCGCGCCGAGCGCGAGGACGAGCGCAGACAGCTGAATCAACGGCAGCGTCTCGCGGACCAGCTGCGGAAACGTTTCACCGTAGAACGCGCGCAGCTCACCCAGTCGATCGCCGCGCGGCCGGTAGATGGCGGCCCACGCGGTCGCGCAGAGCTGGTTCAAGAACCGGTGCACGTCGGTGCCCGCGTAGGCCGCCTGCGCCGTGGCGAGATCGCTCGACGCGCGTCGGTACAGCCGATCGAGCTCGGCGACGTCGTCCAGCTTCAGCGTGGCGGCGCGCTGGCGGGCGAGCAGCTGCTCCAGCGCTGTCCAGTCGGGGCGACGACGCGCGACGAACGCGGGCAGCGCCTCGGCCATGGCTATTTCTTCTCCAGCCGCGCGCGGACGCTCTCACGCAGCTCGTCGGGCGTGCCGGTGGTGGGCACGCCGAGCCGCTCCGCGATGCGCTGACCGATGCGGTCGCGGTGTGCGGGCTCCAGCTGCGCGTAGCGCACCAGCCACGAGGTGGCGATCTCCACCACGTCGACGTCGAGGCTGCTGTTGGTCACCTGCTCGTAGCGCGAGAGGTCGAGCTCCTCGTCGCGCACCAGCAACGTGCCCGCCAGCAGATCGCCGATGCGCCGGTGCTTGCTGTCGAACAGCATGACGGCCGCGCCCAGTGGATAGCAGGCAGGGATGAAGTCGATGAGGCGCAGCGCATTGCGCACGGCGCTGGCGAAGGGCGTCACCGGCGAGCCGTCGGTTCGCACCACGCGGATGCGCAGCAGGCGTTTGCCGGGCGTCTGTCCGTTCCAGCGCAGCTCGAAGGCGGTCCAGTACGTCCACAAGATGAGCAGCAGCAGCGCGACCGCGCCCGCCTGGACACTCGCGGCCAGATCTCGCAGCGCGTTCACCGGGTCGGCGATGAAGAACGTCACGCCGAAGTAGATGACGAGCGCCACCACCCCCATCAGCATCGCGTCGACGAGCCAGGCCATCGCGCGCGAGCCGAGGCCGGCCACTGGCAGCTCGACGGCCACGCGCTCCGCCGTGGCGATGTGGAGCGCGTCGCTCACTTGCCTTTGCGCACCAGCACCGCGCCGAAGAACCCGTCGGTGTCGTGCCGGTGCGGGTACAGCCGCAGCATGCCGCCGCGGGTGACCTGTGCGGCCAGCGCTTCGCCGAGCCACGGCGTCGCCGGCACCAGCTCGAAGTCGGGGTGCTTCGCGAGGAAGTCTTCCACCACGCCTTCGTTCTCTTCGCGCAGCAGGCTGCAGGTGCCGTACACAAGGCGGCCGCCGGGCTTCACCAGCTTCGCGAAGCGGGCGATGAGCGTCTTCTGGATCTCGACGTGCTCGGCCAGCAGCTCCGGCGTGAGGCGGTAGCGCGCGTCCGGCTTGCGGCGCCACGTGCCCGAGCCGCTGCACGGCGCGTCGACCAGCACGCGCTCGGCCTGCCCGTGCCACTTCGCCAGCTCGGCGTCGGCTTCGGGGCCCTTGGGAATGGCGGCGATGCGCACGTTGTGAACGCCGGCGCGGCGCGCGCGGAGCTTGAGCTCTTCCAGGCGGCGGGCGTCGACGTCGAGCGCGTAGATCTCACCGCGGTTCTTCATCTGCGCGGCGAGCTGCAGCGTCTTGCCGCCGGCGCCGGCGCAGGTGTCGAACACCTTCCGCGGCGGCGCGTCGGCCAGCATGCCCAGCAGCTGGCTGCCTTCGTCCTGCACCTCGAACCAGCCATCGCGGAACGCCTTGAGCGCGTACACGTTGGTGCGCGTCTCGAGCGTGAGACCGAAGGGCGAGAGCAGGGTGGGCGTGACGACCACGTCTTCGGCTTCGAGCGCCTTCGTCAGCTCGGCGAGCGTGGCCTTGAGCGGGTTGAGCCGCGCGGTGAGCGGGCCGCGCTTGTTCATCGCCTCGGTGACGGCGCGCGCTTCGTCGCCCAGCTCGGCGATGAGCTTCGCCGCGAGGAAGTCGGGGATCGACGCTTCGATGGCGAAGCGCTCCAGCTCAGGCTTCTCGCCCAGCTTCGCCTTTGCGTGCAGCACGGTGCGCAGCCACGCGCCGTCGGCGCCGGTCATGCCCACCGCGTCGATCACCTCCGACACGTTGTCGCCGTCGACGACGCGGCTGATGGCGAGGCGCACGAGATCTTTGCGGCTGGCGCTCAGCCCCGCGAAGCCCTTGACCTTCACGTCGGCCAGGAAGTCGACGAGGCGCTGCTTGCGCAGCATCGAGTAGACGCGCTCGGCGACGGCGCGGCGCTCCTGCGAGTAGAGGTGCTTCTTGTTGCGCAGCGTGTAGTCGAGCGCGCGATCGGCGAGGCGGCCGTCGTGGCGCACGGCGCCGTACGCTTCGAGGCACGCCTGGGTGATGAGGTCTTCGCGCAGCGGGCGCGTCTTCAGCGAACTCACTTACGACTCCTTACGGTTCAACATGATCCACGCGCCGATGCCGACGGCCAGCGCGATGCACCCGATGCCCACCACCCACGTCAGCCACGGCGGCAGCCCGGCCTGACTCACCGGCAACACCGCGCGCACCACCTTGTGATGCGTGCCGCGCCAGCTGATCTCCAGTCTGTATTCGTGCACGTCCTCGGCGGTCAGGGTGGTGGTCCACGCCTTTTCGCCCGGCTTCCGCGGCACCGTCACGCTCTGCGTCGAGCCCATCGCGTCCAATGGCCGCAGCGAAAAGGTGACGGGCCCGTCGAACTCCGCGCCGTTGATCGGCTGCACGGTGGCCGAGATGGTGAAGGGCTGCCCCGCGCGCACGGGCCGCGGCGTCAGCGTGCCGCGCAGCGCGTCTTCAGCGTCGCTCCACTCGAAGCTGAGCGAGCTCGGCCCCTCTCGAAACGAGAACTGCGTGAGCGGGTTCTCACCTGCACGTACATCAACCGGGAGCTGGCTCAACATGATGGCGAGGTAAGCGCTCAGGAACATTGTGGAATCCGTGGCCGTCTCTTACGATGCTTGGCCCTCGTTCGGTACTGCGATGTCCCAGAGTTTCGGCAACTACCAACTCGTCAAGAAGCTCGCGACCGGCGGTATGGCCGAGGTGTGGCTCGCGAAGCAGACGGGCATCGAGGGCTTCAACCGGCACGTCGTCGTCAAGCGCATCCTCCCGCATCTCGCGGAGGACCCTGAGTTCGTTCAGATGTTCCTGAACGAGGCGAAGATCGCCTCGCGCTTCAACCACCCGAACATCGCGCAGATCTACGACCTCGGTGAGAAGGACGGGCAGTACTTCATCGCGATGGAGTTCATCCACGGTGAAGACCTCGGCCGCGTCATGCGCCGCGCGTGGAGCACCGGCCAGTGGGTGGCGCGGCACATCGCGCTGCGCATCGTCGCCGACTCGTGCCAGGGCCTCTATTACGCGCACACGCGCAACGACGAGCAGGGCCGGCCGCTGCGCGTCGTGCACCGCGACATCTCGCCGCAGAACATCCTCATCAGCTTCGACGGCGCGGTGAAGGTGGTGGACTTCGGCATCGCCAAGGCGAGCGACCAGGTCAGCAACACCAAGTCGGGCGCCATCAAGGGCAAGTTTGCGTACATGGCTCCGGAGCAGGCCGCCGGAAAGCCGCTCGACGCGCGCAGCGATCTCTTCGCGCTCGGCCTCGTGCTGTACGAGCTGGTCACCGGCGTGCGCCCCCTCAAGCGCGACTCGGAGCTGGCGACGCTGCAGGCCGCGCTGGAGTGCAAGATCGACCCGCCCTCGGCCGTGGCCGAGGTGCCCGGCGAGCTCGATGAGATCGTGATGCGCGCGTTGGCGAAGGCGCCTGACGATCGCTACTCCGATGCCCGCGAGTTCCAGCGCGCGCTCGAACAGTTCCTGCTGCACAGCAAGGAGCTCTCGACCAGCGCCGAGGTCTCCGAGTTGATGGCCGCGCTCTTCGCCGATCGGCTCGGTGAAGAGGCCCGCCTCGGCGCGCCGAACCCGTCGACCGAGTCGTCGACGAGCAACCCGATCCCTCCGTCGTACAGCGGCGCGCCGCAGTCGGTGACCCAGCCGCCGCCGCGTCCTCCACCGCCTCCTTCGTCGTCGTCCTCGGGCCCCGTTCGCGCGTCGCCCAACATGACGCTCGATGAAGACGCGCTCGCCGGTGAAGAAGAGGTCGAGCTGGAAGACGAGTCGGGCGTCGCGTTGCGCGGTGGCTACGAGCTGCCGGCCGGCACGGTGGTGCCGAGCCGTCGCTACAGCGCCGGCAAGGTGAACCGCCCCGAGGCGACGATGGCCGCGCGCCCGTCGCGCACCGACGCCCCGCGCACCGACATGACGTCGGAAGACCTGCCGCCCCGGCCCGCGCGCCGACGCCCGACGGGCATGGCGCAGGCGCTCGACACGCAAGACGAAGAGCCGCGCCGCCGCCCCACGGGGCAGCTGAAGCGCCGCACGAACTCAGGCGTCGCGATGCCCGAAGCGCCGCCTCGCAGGGGCTCGCGCAACAACATGCCGGAGCAGCGGCCCTCGGCCGACGGCATCTCGAAGCTGGTCGACGTCAACGAGCTGCGGGCCCGCCAGTCATCGCGGCTCAAGGCCCTGGTGGCAGTGATGCTGCTGGTCGGGTCGCTGGTGATGGTCTTCGTGTTCAAAGACCAGATCCTCGGGGCGCTGAAGCGCAGCGGGCTGTCTGAAGACGGCGTGCCGGTGCGGCTCACGGTAATCAGCTCCCCGCCGACCGAGGTGACGGTGCTGCCGGCGCCTGGCAGTCGCAACCGGAGGCCGCTGGAGCTGGGCAAGACGACGATCACTGAACAATCAGGCGCGTTCGTTGGGGACACCGTGGTGCTCGAGAACGCCGACCGCCGACTGCGCTGGGAGCAGATCATCGAGTACGGCGAGCCGAATGGTGTGGTGCGGATCGACAAGAGCTTCAAGGAAACGGCGGTGCGCTTCAAGATCAAGCCCGCGCTGCGCGACGCGAAGATCTTCGAAGGGCCGCTGCAGATCGGCGACACCCGCCTCCCCATCGGGCTGATGCCGGGCACGCACAACCTCTCGGTGCACTCCGATTCGCTCGAGGTGCCGTTCGAGTTCGAGCTGAAGATCACGGAAGGCGCCACCAACATCGAAGTTCAGCAGGACGTCACGCCGGCGCTGAAGAAGAAGTAGGCCGGATTGCCTGGGCGAAACGCCCCGTTATAGAGGACCCACATGGACACCAACGCCGTCGCTGTCGCTTCGCCCCCCGTTGCCGCTACCACCTCTGAAGGCCCCGTCATGGTGCTCACCGAGCGCGCCATCGCCCAGGTGAAGCAGGTCATCGCCGAGCAGAAGCTCGACGGGCACTTCCTCACGGTGCGCGTGGTGCCGGCCGGCTGCAGCGGGCTGGGCTACGACCTCAACCTGATCGACAAGTCGAAGGACGGCGATCTGGTGTGGGAGCAGGACGGCGTGAAGATGTGCACCGACGCCATGTCGATGCAGTACCTCAAGGGCACGCAGGTCGATTACCTGACCAGCGCCACCGCGTCGGGCTTCAAGTTCGAGAACCCGAACGCGAAGTCTTCGTGCGGCTGCGGCTCGTCGTTCAGCGCCTGACCCGTGCGCCCTCTCTTCGGAGCCCTGCTGCTCCTCGCCGGGTGCGCGACCACCGGCGCGGCGAGCGACGACTCACGCCTCGATGACGGGGCCTCGAAGGACGTGGCGACGCGCAAGGCCGGTCGCGAGTGCGGCGCCGACGCGCCCGGCGACCTCATCTTGTTGGACGCCACCACCGGCGGCTCGGTGCCGTGCCTGCCGGTCACCGTGACCGTCGAGCAGATGTCGTGCGCCGCCGACGCCGACTGCGAGTCTGACGTGTTCTTCAAGGGGCTCACCGGGCCCAAAGGCCAGCTGAAGCTGCTGGCGCCCATCGAGCGCGTCCGCCTGGTAGCCGTGGCCGATGGCTTCGCGCCGTCGCGGCTGCCCAACGCGACGACCGTGAAAGATCGCGTGCTGGAGCTCGAGCTGGCGCCCGCCGAGGGCTTCTGGCTCAAGGTGCTCGACGCCGAAGGCAACTACCTCCCCGACGTGTCGCTGACCTTCAAGCAGGGCGGTGAGGTGGTGGCGCAGCTGCGCAGCAACACGCTGGCCAACGTCTTCTTCACCGGCCGCCAGCCGTTCTCGGGTCAGCCGGTGGTGATCGAAGCGCCGGGCTTCCAGCCGCTCACGGTGAACGCCGTCACCGAGTTGGGTGACGACGGCCACACGCTGACGCTGGCGCGTTGAGCTTCAGTGCAGGCCGGGCGCCTCGCGGCCGGTGCGCTGCACGTACTCGGTGTAGCCGCCGCCGTAGGTGAGCGGGCCTTCGGGCGTCAGCTCCAGCACGCGGTTGCTCAGCTCCGAGAGGAAGTGGCGATCGTGCGAGACGAAGATCATCGTGCCCTCGTAGCTGCGCAGGGCCTCGATCAGCATTTCCTTGGTCGCGAGATCGATGTGGTTGGTGGGCTCGTCGAGCACCAGCAGGTTCGGCGGGTCGAAGAGCATCAGCGCCATCACCAATCGCGCCTTCTCGCCGCCTGACAGCACGCGGACGACCTTGTCGACCTCGTCCTTCGGGAAGCCGAAGCAGCCGGCCAGCGTGCGCAGGGTGCCTTCGGAGCTGCGCGGGAAGGCGTCGACCAACGTCTGCCACACCGTCTTCTCGGCGTTGAGCACGTCCATCGCGTGCTGCGCGAAGTAGCCCAGCTTCACCGACGCGCCGACCGTCGCCTCGCCGCTGTCCGGGCGCGACTCGCCGGCGATCATCTTGAGCAGCGTCGACTTGCCCGCGCCGTTGACGCCGAGAATCGCCCAGCGCTCCTTGCGACGGAGCAGGAAGTCGAGGCCCTTGTAGATGACGAGATCGCCGTAGGCCTTGTACACGCCGACCAGCTTGGCGACGTCGTCACCGGAGCGCGGCGGCGCCTTGAACTCGAAGTGCACCTTCTCGTGGCGGCGCGGCGGCTCGACGCGGTCGATCTTCTCGAGCTTCTTCACGCGCGACTGCACCTGCGCCGCGTGTGAAGCGCGGGCCTTGAAGCGCTCGATGAAGGCCAGCTCCTTCTTCAGCATCGCCTGCTGGCGCTCGAACGTGGCCTGCTGCTGCTGGTCGGCCTGCGCGCGCTGCCCCACGTAGTACTCGTAGTTGCCCGAGTAGCTCGTCAGCTCGCCGCCATCGATCTCGAGCACGCGGTTGCACACGCGGTTCAAGAACTCGCGGTCGTGCGACGTCATCAGCAGCGCGCCTTCGTAGCGCTTCAAGAAGTTCTCGAGCCAGATGAGCGACTCGAGATCGAGGTGGTTGGTGGGCTCGTCGAGCAGCATCGCGTCGGGCTGCATCAGGAGAATGCGGGCGAGCGCCACGCGCATCTTCCAGCCGCCCGAGAGCGCGCCGACGTCGCCGTCGACCATCGACTCGCGGAAGCCGAGGCCCGCGAGGATCTCGCGCGCGCGGCCTTCCAGCGCGTAGCCGCCGAGCTCGTCGTAGCGTGCCTGCACTTCACCGAAGCGCTCGACGTTCTTTTCCATGTCGTCGGCTTGATCGGGGTCGGCCAGCGCGTGCTCGAGGCGCTTGAGCTCGCGCGCGACCTCCGACACCGGGCCCGCGCCGTCCATCGTCTCTTCGATGACGGTCTTGCCCGACATCTCGCCGACGTCCTGGCGGAAGTAGCCGATGGTGATGCCGCGATCGATCGACACCTGGCCTTCGTCGGGCGTCTCTTCCTTCATGACGCAGCGGAAGAGGGTCGACTTGCCCGAGCCGTTGGGGCCGACGAGGCCGACCTTCTCGCCTTTGTGCAGCGCCGCGGAGGCGTCCACGAAGAGGATCTGTTGGCCGTGCTGGAGCGAGATGTTGTCGAAGCGGATCACGCGCGGGCCAATGCCACAGCGGTGGGCTTCGCGCTACCGGCGGGTCAGCGGAGCTTTTCAAGCGCCGCACGCGCCGCGGGCTTGAGCGGGTCCGACGGCGGCAGGCCGTCGACCGCGTCTTGCAGCAGGGCGCGGGCCTGCGGGGCCTTCGGTGGGAGCGACCGCGCGAGCCAGTACGACGTGGTGGCGCGCAGCGGGCCCGCGTCGGGCCGCAACGTCAACGCGCGCTCGAGCAGCTTCTGCGCGGCCGCGCGATCGCCTGACTCGAGGCGGGCTTCGCCGAGGCCGGTGAGGTTGTAGGCGGTGTCGGGGTGCGCGTCGCCCTGTCGCAGCTGGCGGATCTTCAGCGCCCGCTCGTCGAGGGCGATCGACTCGTCCCATTTCTTCGCGCCGCGCCGCGCCTGCGCGAGGTTGGTGAGCGACACCGCCAGCGTCAGCGTCTCGGGGCCCTTCTGCTTTTCTTTGATGGCCACGGCGCGCGTCAGCGCCCGGTCGGCCTCGGCGATGTCAGCGAGATCGATCAACAACGAGCCCAGGTTGCTCAGCGTGATGGCGACGGGCATCGACTCGGGGCCGAACGCGGCTTCTTTGATGCGCAGCGCGCGTTCCAGCGCCCGACGCGCACCGGTGGGCGAGCCTTGCGCCTGCAACACGTTGCCGAGGTTGTTGAGCGTGTCAGCGACCTGCGGGTGCGAAGGGTCCAGCACCTGCTCTTCGATGCCGAGCGCCCGCTCGTATTGCTTGCGGGCCTCGTCGTAGCGACCGAGCGCCTTGTACGCGGCGCCGAGGTTCGAGTGCGATCGCGCCACGAGCGGGTGGCGATCGCCCAGCACCTGCGTGCGCAGCTCGAGCGCGTTCTTGTGCGCGTCGACGGCCGCGGCGTACTGCCCGCGGAGGTGCGCCAGCACGCCCTGATTGTTGAACAGCGACGCCTGCAGCTCTGGCGCCGGGCCCACGCGTGCGATGGCGGCTTGCGCGAAGCGCACCCAGCGCTCGGCGTCGGGTGACGGGCCCGACAGCGCGGCGAAGCCCACGCGCTCGACCCAACCACGGGCCTGCAGCTCGTCTTCGTGTGCTTCTTCCGCAGCAAGAATGGCGTCTTCCGCCCAGCGATCGGCGGCGGCGGCGTCACCGGTGCGCATGCGCGCGATCGCGCCCAGCAAGCGCGCTTCAGCGAACGCACCACGGTTGCCATCGGCCTGCGCCACGTCCGCGAGTGCGGCGGCTTCTTTCAGCGCGTCGGCGTACTTGCCCGAATCGAGCCGCGCCCGGAGCGCCGAGAGCTGCGCGCGCAGCGGCTCGGAGTCAGCGACGGGCCGGCCCGTGGAGACCACGTGCGCGCAGGCGGCGAGCGAGGGCAGGGTGCCGGCGGTGGCCACGGCGCGTTCCACCACGTCGGCGTCGGCGCGCGCGAAGAGCTGCGTGGTGGCTTCCAATTCAGAGAGACGGCGGCTCAGGCACAGCAGCTCCTGGCCGTAGCGCTCGTCGTCGCCCGACGGGCCGGCTTCACACACCGCGCGGCGCTGCGAGAGCCACTGCTGGGCGTAGCCGTCGAGCCGCGTCTCCACGTCGCGCCACGCGGCCGTCGCCCACGGTTTCCCGGTCGCCACGAAGGCGTCGCGGGCGGTGCGCTTGACGGTTTCGTCCCACACGCCGGTGAGGCGATCGGCGACCTCGAGGCAGCGCGTGCGCTCGCGCCACGTGGCGAGCGCCACCACGCCGACCGCGAGCAGCGCCAGGGCCGCCACCGCGATGACGGCGAGCCGTTGCTCCCGCTGCGTGCGCGTGCGGCCGAGCTGCACCAGCAGCGCACGCAACGTCTGGAAGCGCTCGTCGGGCGCGTTGCGCAGGCCCTTCAAGATCAGCTGGTGAATGCGCCGCGGCACGCGCGTGCCCGACGGCGGCGGCAGCACGCGGTTCTGGACGATCTCCGCGGCGATGGCGCCCGGCGTCGCCCCTTCAAAGGGCCGGAACCCGTAGAGCGCTTCGTACAGCGCCACACAGAAGCTGAACTCGTCGCTGCGGAAGTCGGTCTGCTGGCCGTGCAGCGCCTCCGGAGACATGTACGCGGGCGTGCCCAGCATCGCGCCCGGCTGCGTGATGGTGCGCCGGGACGGCTCGCCTTTCTTCTTGGCGGCCTGGCCGTGCGCGAGCCCGAAGTCCATCACGCGCACGCGCTCGTCGGCGCCCACCACCACGTTGTCGGGCTTGAAGTCGCGGTGCGTGATGCCCTGCGCGTGCGCGGCGATGAGGCCTTCGCCCGCCTCGAGGAACACCTCGAGGATCTCCTGCCACGTCGGCCGCGGCACCTGCTGCAGCCAGTCCTTCAACGTACGGCCGTCGACGAACTCCATCGCGAGGTACACGCGATCGCCGGCGAGGCCGACGTCGTGCACCGTCACCACGTTGGGGTGCGCCAGCTTGGCCAGCGACTGCGCTTCACCCAGCAGCCGGTGCTTGAGCTCTTCGCCGATGGAAGAGGTCTCGATGTCGGGCCGCAGCACCTTCACGGCGACCTTGCGGTCGAGCACGGGATCCCACGCGGCGTAGACCTCGCCCATGCCGCCAGACCCCAGCCGGTCGAGGATCACGTAGCGATCGAGCGCTTCACCTTTCTGGATGCCGCTGATGGTGAGGGTCGGGTCCTTCCGCTCGCCGCTGACGACGGTGTCCTCGATCTTCCCGCTGCTGGGGACCGTCTCGTCGAGGTTGTGCGGGCCACCGCTCACGGCGTTTGAGTGTACCTTCCACTTCGTCATGGACCTGAAGACTTTGAAGCTCGCGACCCTGCAGCTCACGCCCGAGCGACTTGACGCATTTGTGACGTACCAGCGCACCATGCTGCTCGAGCTGGCGCGCGCCGAGGCCACCGACTGGAGCGGCCGCTACGCCTTCGCCCACGGCAAGGCCCTGGCGGCCTCGAAGCTGGACCTCGTCGACTACGGCAAGCTGAAGGCGGTGGTGGGTGACTTCTGCGGCCGGCGGTCGGCCTTCCAGAAGGTGAAGGCGCGCGTCGACGCCGCGACCGACAAAGACGCCGTACTGCTGGCCCGCGCGAAGACCGAGCTGCCGAAGCTGGACGACATGTCGGCCTTCGAAGAGCGGCACGGCGCCGACGCCCTGGCGCTGCTGCGTGGTCGCGAAGACGAGCTCGTCACGCTGCATCGCGAGCTGGCGCACCTCGAGGGCACGGGCCACGTGCACCCGCCGGGGCGCTGACACCCAGCTCGAAGGGCGCCTTCCACGGCTGCGCGTGGTGCGCGTCGTGAGTCACGAAGAGCGTCGCCAGGGTGATGCCGTGCCGAGCCAGCGGCAGCGCGAGCGCCACCAGTGCGCGCGGCTGCCGATGGCTCAGACGACCCGCCCACAGCGGCATGCTCGCCTGGGCGAGGACGATGACGCCGACATAGACACGGCCGAGCTCATGCCGCGACAGCACGGCGACGAACAGCGCCACCAGCCCCCATTCCAGCGCCTGACGACGCGCGCTCGGCTTGCGCCAGCCGCTGAAGACCAACGCCAGCCAGGTCACGGGCGCGCGCACCACGGCGAGCCACAGCGGGCTGTCGGCGTCGCGACCTTCCATGTCGTCGGGCGCGCCCGGGTGCGCGTGGTGAAAGAGGTGCGCGCGTCGCGCCGCCACACCGCTCACGCCCAGCAGCGCTGCTGAGACGGTCAGCACCGCTTCATTCAGCTTCCTGGGCAGGCCGAGGTTGCCGTGCACCGCGTCGTGGAAGAGCGCGAACGCGCCGAGGAACACGCCCGCGCTGGCCAGCCACGGCGCGCCGACGAAGAAGAGCGCGGCGGGCACCAGCAGGTGCAGCGCGTGGAAGCGCATCAGGCGGTTGGTGCGGGCGTTCATGCCCGTCTGACAAAGCAGCCGCCGTGCCGAGGCCTGCTTCCGAGCGGTTGCTGACGTGGGTGTCCACGCGGTGGACAGCGTCGGCCGCGCAGGTGTCAACCTCGTGGGCAGCGCGAGGTGGTCGCCCGGGAGAACGCGTGTGTGGCACTGGCGTTGCTCAGCGACGACACATGCTCATCGCGACCGCGTTGCTGTTCACCATCGGCGTCCTCGGCGCTGCCGACATCCTCATCTTCCACACGATCAAGGGGCAGCTCGTGCGACGCCCGGAGTGCCGACGCGAGGCCGTCATCCACGTGCTGCGCGGCTTCGTCTATGCGGCGCAGTTCATCATCATCCCGGGCTACCGCTTCACCGGCGCGTGGTTCTGGGCGCTGGTGGCGCTGTTCGTCATCGACATCTCGATCGCCGTCACCGACGTCTGGGAAGAGCCGAAGTCGCGCGCGAGCCAGGGCGGGCTCAGCTCGGCCGAGTACCTGATGCACATCGGGCTCTCGGTGCTGGTCGGCGCGATGCTTCGTGAGGTGATCGGCGCGACGTGGGGCGACTGGGCGTTGCCGACGGCGATCGTTCCGACCGCGATCCCCGATTGGCTCCGCGTCGCGGGTTGGGTGATGGCCTTCGGTTCTGCGGCGGTCGCGAGCCTCGAAGCGCTGGTGCTGCTCGACGGCGTGTTGCCGAAGCCCGCGCCGCTGCATGTGCGCGTCAGGCTGCCGGCGTCGGTCGAAGCGGTGTGGACCTTCACGCAGGATCACCGGCTGCACCCGTCGTGGGATCACCGCTTCAGCCACATCGAGATGCTGTCGGACGAGACCAAGACGGGCACCGAGATGCGGTACACCAAGCGCCTCGGCCCCGTTCTCATCACCGGCATGGGCCGCTACAAACTGCACCGCCTGATGAAGCAGAGCACCTTCGAGTTCTGGAGTGACGACCGGCGCTCGCTCATTCGCCGTGGCGTGGGGCTGTGGCTCTACAAGGCGCTGGCCGACGGCGGCACCGAGTTCTCGACCAGCTACACCTACGACGTGCGCTGGGGCGTCGTCGGCCGCTTCATCGATCGGCTCTTCTTCCGGCCCATCTTCCAGCGCTTCACCGAGGCCAGCTTCCGCCGGTTGGCGCGAGATCATTTCCACGTTCAAGGCGCGCGCGTGCTGGGCCGGGTCGGCCGGTTGCCAGCGCGCTTCGCTCCGGAGCCTGCGTGACGTCCGAGCTCCCGCTCATCGCGACAGCGTCGGTGTCGTTGGCCTTCGGGCTGACGGCGCTGCGCGTGGGCCGCCGCACGTCGCCGGGGCTGGTGCTGCTGGCGACGCTGTTGGCGGTGTGGATGGGTGGGTTGGTGTTGCTGGCGCGCGGCTCAAGCTGGGCCGAGCGGGTGCTGCCGATGGGCATGTTGCTCGCGGGCGCGTTCGTGACGGCGGCGAGCGACTCGTTGGGCAAGCCGCCGCGACTCGTGTTGCCGTTGGCCTGGGGCGCGTCGCTCGTCATCGCGGTGTTGGGCTTCGTCGCGCCGCGCACGCTCTACGGCGAAGGCGCACGTGGGCCGGGGCCGCTGTTCTGGTGGGTGGGCGTGGTGTCGGTCGTCGGCACGCTGGCGGTGAAGGGCTGGTTGTTCTCGTTGGTGCGCGCGGCGACAGGCCGCGAGCGGTCTCGGCGCGTGTCGATTCTCCTCGCGAACGTGGCGGGCGCGCTGGGCGGCGGCGGACTCATCGCGCTGCACGTGCTCGGGTTCGACGTCGCGTTCCTCGCGGCGCCGTTGCTGTCGGTGAGCGTCATCACCGTGGCGCTCGCGACGTGGGTGAGTGAGGCGCCGCAAGGCCGCGCCGCGTTGATGCAGAGCGGCGTGCAGTCGCTGGTGGTGGCGGTGCTGGCGATGGTGGTGACGCTGGTTGTTGCGCCGTCGAGCGCCGTGCTCGTGGGCTTCGTGGCGCTGCCGCTCGATGCCCTGCGACAGCTGCTCGTCGATCTGGTGACGCAGAAGCTCTTCGCGCGCCCGCTGACGACCACATCGCTGACGGTCGAGGCCGAGTCGCTCGCCGTGCGCGCCGATCAATCGGAGCGGCTGGCCGAAGTGGGGCGCCTGGCGAGCGGCGTGGCCCACGAGATCCGCAACCCGCTGGGCGTGATCCTCGCGGAGCTGAAGGTGCTCGAGCTGCAGGGCGCCGACGCGGAGTCGCTGACTGCCGTGCGCGCGCAGGTGGGCCGGGCGCGGAGCTTCGTCGACGAGCTGCTGCACTACGCCACGCCGCGGCCGCTCAAGCCGAGCGACGTAGGGGTGCGCGAGCTGGTGCAGACGGCCGTGACGCGCGCCGCTCGCGGGTTGGGCCTCGACACTGAACGCGTCCACGTCGACGTGAAGGACGAGCGCTTCGAGGTCGACGTCGACGCGTTGAGTGACGTGGTGGTCAACCTCGTCGCCAACGCGCTCATCGCGACGGAAGAGAAGGGCGCGGTTCTCATCACCGGCACGGCGAAGCAGCTGGTGATCACCGACGACGGCCCCGGCGTTCCCCGCGAGCTCGAAGCGCAGCTCTTTCAGCCGTTCACCACGGGTCGCAGCCGCGACGCGAAGCGGCCGGGCACGGGGCTGGGGCTCGCGTTGGCGCGCAGGCTCGTCGAGCGCCACGGCGGCACGCTGACGCACGAGCGCCCGCAGGCGGGCGGGGCGCGCTTCGTCATCACGCTCCCGTAGGCCTCGTGGCACGCTGCCCGCCGTGCATCGCGCCGAGTCCGTGCTCATTGTCGATGACGACCCCGCGTTCCGTCGCGTGTGGTCGAAGCTGTTGGCTTCCGCCGGCTTTCAACCGCTGGAGGCCTCCAACGCGGCGAGCGCGATCGCCCAGTTCGAGCAGCACGCGCCGCGACTGGTGGTGCTCGATCTCATGTTGCCGCCCACGCAGCGGCCCGAAGAAGGTGGCCGCGTGCTTGACGCCGTCCTCGCGAAGGCGCCGTCAACCAAGGTCGTGGTGGCGTCTGGCAGCAGCGAACTCTCGTTCTCGCTCGAGCTGGTGAAGCGCGGGGCCTACGACTTCATCGCCAAGCCGGTGGACCCCGATGTGCTGCTGGCGGTGCTGGCGCGCGCGCACGCCAGGCTCACGCTCGAAGACCGCGTCGCAGAGCTCGAGTGCGCGACGACCGCCACGCACGACGGCCTCATCGGTGATTCGCCCGTGTTCCTCGACGCGAAGAAGCTGGCCGAGCGCGCCGCGCCTGCCGATGTGCCGGTCTTGTTGCTGGGTGAATCGGGCACCGGCAAAGAACTCTTCGCGCGCTTCGTCCACACGAAGAGCCGCCGCGCCGACAAGCCGTTCATCCCGATCAACTGTGGTGCGCTGAGCCCCAACCTCCTCGAGTCGCAGCTCTTCGGTCACAAGAAGGGCTCGTTCACCGGGGCCGTCGCCGACTCGAAGGGCCTCTTCGCGGAGGCCGACGGCGGCACGCTGTTCCTCGATGAGGTCGGCGACCTGCCATTGGACCTGCAGGTGAAGCTGCTGCGCGTTCTTGAGTGCGGCGAGGTCTTGTCTGTCGGCGCCACGCAACCGAAAACGGTCGACGTGCGCATCGTCAGCGCCACCAACAAGCCGCTGCAGAAGCTGATCGCCGACGGCGCCTTCCGCGAAGATCTCTTCTGGCGACTCAAGGGCATCGAGGTGCAGTTGCCGCGGCTGCAGGACCGCGTCGGTGACGTGCTGGTGCTGGCGCAGCACTTCTTGAACGCCGCGAAGTCGATCGTTCCCGGGCCGACGCCGCGCCTCTCGGCTGCCGCCCAGCGCGCGATCGAGACGTACGCGTGGCCGGGGAACCTGCGCGAGCTGCGCCATGAAATGCAGCGCGCGCTGGTGCTGTCGGCGGGGCGGGGTGAGATCGCCCTCGAGGACCTCTCGCCGTCGCTCCGGCCCGTCGCGGCTGCCGAGGCGCCGACCGGCTCCACCCTCGAAGACAAGATCGCCGCGCTCGAGCGGAGCGAGCTCCGCGCCGCCCTGGAGGCCACCGGCGGAAATCGTTCACACGCCGCCGAACGGCTGGGTCTGTCCCGTCAGGGGCTGCTCAACAAACTGTCCCGGTACGGTCTCAAGTAAGCCCGGTTGACACGCAGCCCCCCGACCCCCGAGAAGGCGCCCATGAAGAAGTACTTCATTCACACCTTCGGCTGTCAGATGAACGTCAACGACACGAACCGCATGGGCGAGGCCCTCGCGACGCTGTCGTACTCGGCCACGCCCACCGCCGAGAACGCTGACCTCATCATCCTCAACACCTGCTCCATCCGTGAGAAGGCCGAAGACAAGATGCTGTCGGCGCTCGGTCGCTACCGTCAGGTGAAGTTGCAGCGCGGCGCGCTCATCGGCGTCGGCGGCTGCGTCGCGCAGCAGGAAAAGAAGAAGATCCTCGAGAAGGTCCCCTACGTGGACTTCGTCTTCGGCCCCGACGCCATCGGCCGGCTCCCCGACATCCTCACCAAGATCGAGACCGAGCAGGTGCGCGTCGTCGAGACCGCGTGGGTCGATTCCGAGAACTACGTGTTCCCGCAGGCCGACCCGGCGACGTCGCTGGGTAAGACGACCGAGTTCGTCACCGTGATGAAGGGCTGCGACAACGTCTGCTCGTTCTGCGTGGTGCCGCACACGCGCGGTCGTGAAGTCAGCCGCCCGTTCACCGACGTGCTCAACGAGGTCGCGCGGCTGACCACTGTCGGCGTGCGCGAGGTCACGCTCGTCGGGCAGAACGTCAACAGCTACCTCGGCGGCATCTCGTTCGCGCAGCTCCTGCTTCGCACCGCGCAGGTGCCCGGCATCGATCGCGTGCGCTTCACCACCAGCCACCCGCATGACCTGAGCGACGAGCTGGTCGACGCGTTCCGCATCGAGCCGAAGATCATGCCGCACTTCCACCTGCCGGTGCAGAGCGGCTCGTACCCGGTGCTGCAGAAGATGAAGCGCGACTACACCATCGAGAACTACCTCGAGCGCCTCGCCAAGCTGCGCGCCGCGCGCCCCGGCATCGCGGTGACCACCGACATCATCGTGGGCTTCCCCGGCGAGACCGACGAAGACTTCGAGAAGACGTACGAGCTGTGCAAGCACGTCGAGTACGACGGCCAGTTCGCGTTCGTCTATTCGCCGCGGCCCAAGACCGTCGCGGGCCTGAAGGAAGGCGAGTGGGGTCCGGTGCCGCATGAGGTGAAGGTGAAGCGCCTCGAGCGCCTGAATGCGCTGCAGAAGCAGATCAGCCTCAAGCTGATGTCGCAGCACGTCGGCAACACCGTCGAGGTGCTGGTCGAAGGCCCTTCGCGCACCAACCCCAACCGCCGCTTCGGCCGCACGCCGCACAACCGCGTCGTCAACTTCGACGGCGACGCGCCCATCGGCTCGCTGGTGGAAGTGAAGATCGAGGCCGCGTCGCAGAGCGCGCTCGGCGGCACGCAGGTCAAGGTGCTGTCGCTGCCGACCATGCCCATTCCCGAATCGGCGCCCGTCGCCGAGAGCTGTGTCGTCGCCTGAAGTCTCACTGAACCAAGGAGCTGACCCGTGAAGAAGCTGCTGTCTGCCGTCGCCGCCGTGTCTGTCGCTGGTCTCGCTGGTTACGCCGCTTCGGCGTGGGCGGGCGGTCGCTTCGACAAGTCGAGCTGCACGTTCAACGGCAAGAAGCTCTACGGGAAGATCCAGGAAGTCAGCTCGTTCCCTGACGTGAAGATCCAGGTCGTCAGCAGCTTCCCCGACGTGAAGGTGCAGAAGGTCAGCTCGTTCGCCGACAAGTGCGGCAAGTGGCAGATGGTCAGCTCGTTCCCCGACACCAAGGTGCAGTTCGTTACGTCGTTCCCCGACGTGAAGATCCAGTACGTGACCTCGTTCCCCGGCGCGAACTGACCCGTGCTGTCACTCGCGCTGCTGGCGGTCTTGTCGGCGTCTGACAAGCCGGTGGTCTCGGTTCTCTATTTCGAATCGCAGAGCAAAGACGAAGAGCTCGGCTACGTCGGCAAGGGCCTCGCCGACATGCTCATCACCGACCTGGTGGCGTGGGAAGGCGTGCGCGTCGTCGAGCGCACCCGCGTCGAAGAGGTGCTCAAGGAGCTCAACTTCCAGCAGACGAAGTTCGTCGACAAGAAGACCGCCGCGAAGCTGGGCCAGGTGCTCAACGCCGACTACCTGGTGGTCGGATCGCTGGTGCCCGGTGGCGAGCGCTTGTCGGTGGAAGCGCGGCTGCTGCAGGTCAGCAACGGCGAGACGTTGATCGCCGCGCGCGAGCAAGACTCGAAGGACAAGATCTTCGACATCGAGCAGCGGCTCGCCAACCAGCTCGTCGCGAAGATCGACGACAAGCTGACCGCCAACTCGAACGCCCGCCGCAAGGCGAAGGTGAACGATCTCGCCACCGTGATGGCCTACGGCAAGGCGCTCGACCTCACCGACAAGGGGCAGCTGGAAGAAGCGCAGGCCGCGATGCGCGCGCTGGTGTCGAAGTCGCCCACGTTCCTGCTGGCGCGCGAACGTCAGACCGAGCTGCTCAAGAAGCTCGAGGACTACCAGAAGCGCAAGAAGGACCTGATCGCTGGCAGCGCGCTGGAGCTGGGCAAGCTGATCGACAAGACGCTCAGCGACGAAGCGCGCTTCTCGTCGCTCACGAAGGAACAGCAGGAACACTTCCTGACGATGCGCGTGCTGAAGGGCAAGTTCCTCGCGCGCGTGTTGAAGCAGTTCTTGTCGAGCCGTGACGGCACGACGCGCGTCGCCAGGAAGGGCGAAGAGGGCCGGGCGCTCGTCGCCATGCGCGACTGGTACGAGAACCAGCGGCGGTACGTGCAGGAATACGAGCGCGCGTCGCGGCAGTTCGCCACCGTCGCCAACGGCGTGTCGTACCCCGCGTCGCTCAACGACAAGCTCGCGGAAGACGAGGAGCGCTTGAAGACCGAGTCGCAGTTCGGCGACCTGCGCGTCGGCGACGGCGGCTTCGAGGCGTTGGCGCGCTTCGTGTTCACCGGTTGGCTCGACGACGGTGACTCGTACCGCGCGTACCCGGTGCTGGCCGCGGCCGACCCGAAGATCGAGAAGGCCGTCCGCGACGAGATCGAGGTGAAGGTGGCTGACGCGGTGAAGCGCGCGGCCGCCGGCGACAAGCGCGCTTCGAACGAGGCCGTGCGGTTGATGGAGCTGCTCGCCGACGTCGCCGTCCGCAAGGGTGACCTCGACGCGGCGGTGGTGGCGTACCAGCGCATCCTCGACAACTTCCCGTTCGACTCGCGCGCCACCTGGGTCGAGAACCGCATCAAGGCGCTGCTCGAAGGGCGCGGCAACGAGTTCAACGACCTCAACCGCTGGGGCGACGCGCTGCGCGACTGCAAGGACATGGACATTCGCGTCGGCATGCAGGTGGTCGACCGCCGCATGGCGCTGTCGGGCCTCAAGGCCATCGACGAGGTCGCCGCGGAGCTCGAGAAGGCCTGCAAGGTCGTGAAGGCGAACCAGAGCGCGTTCGCGTACACGTACAACAACCTCGCCCTCAAGGCGGCGCGGTCGGACGACTGCGATCGCTACCGAGCCTACACTCGCAAGTACCTCGAGGCCGACGGCTCCGTGGCCGACATGCTCGGGTACAACAAGAACCACGTGCCGTGGTGCACGCTCGACAACGTCGGCAAAGACCTCGTCTGGCTCAAGGCGACGCTCGATCGCCACTGGTCGCTCGAGTTCGTGCGGCACCTGGTTTCGCAGAAATCGAACGACGGGAAGGTCTTCTTCATCAGCGGCAACACCGACGGCCCGAAGATCCCCGGCGGCAGCGAAGAGTCGCTCGACCTGCGCCTCGAGCGCGGCAAGGACGGCGCGTTCACCTGCGTGCTGGGCCGCTGGCGCCGATCTGACGGCGACTACGTCGAGGGCACCTGCAAGGTGAACGTGACGAAGTGGGCGCCCGATGACGGGCCCGGCTTCGATGAAGGCACGTTTGAGATCACCTTCCCGCAGGTCAAGCAACCCAACGGGCTGGTGACGAAGGTCGAGATCTCTCGCGGCGAGTTCCGCACCCGCCGTCAGTAACCGTCACCGCTTTCGCGCTGAGAAGAGCCGCAGCGCGAACACGGCGCCGAACACCAGCACCGAGAAGAACGCCGTGTAGATGACGAACAGGATCCAGCCGCCCGTCGTCCACGGCAGGCCGAGCTTGAGCTCCATCTCGTTGAACTGCGCGCCCGAGAAGAAGCCCGAGGCGATGGTGATGGGCAGGAACAGGAAGACCAGCAGGCCCACCATGTTCTCGAAGCGCTCTTTTCGGTACTCGTCGAGCTCGGTCGTTTGATCGCGCAGCGCTTCGACCGTCGCTTCCATCGCGTGCAGCTCGCGCCAGGCGTCGTAGCGGGCGTTCAGCTCGGGCGCGTCAGACACGCGGGCGTACCAGAGCGAGTTGGTGAAGAGCATGACGTCGGCGCGCAGCAGCTTGAGCGGCCCGGTGCCTTGCCAGCGCTGCGTGCGTGAAGACCGCTCGACGTCGCCCATGCGGCGCGTCAGCTCGAAGGCCATGTAGCGCTGGCCCATGGTGAGCAGGAACAACGAGAAGTCGTGATCGAGCCCGGGCAGCTTCGGCGTGTCGTCGAGGTGCAGCTCGAGGCGCGCGCCGCCGGTTGGCGTGCACCAGTGTTCGACGTCGCGCAGCGTCTGCACGCGGCGCGCTTCGTCTTCGGCGTCTGACGGCAGGTTCTCGAGCGTCGCCGCCTGACCGCTGGCCAGCGCGTAGAACAGGCCCTGCACGGCCCGCGAGCCGTCCAGCATCGTCGAGCGCGCGCGGTTGATGCGGTACGCGCCGTAGACCAGCCACTTCGAGTTCTCGACGGGCTGCATCCACTTCGAGAGCGACTGCACCGTGGGCAGCGACTCCAGGTCGCCCGAGCGGATCTTCGCGGCCTGCCGGCGCGCGAGCTCGTGCATCGTCACCGGCGCGGTGTCGGTGAACTCGACCCACACCAGCGCCAGCGCCGCCGGGTAGAGCGCGAGGTGCACCACGCAGCCCGCGTCGTCTCGGCGGTAGTGCCGCACGTCGCCGCCCATGAACGAGTGCGTCACCGACGGGAGGTACGCGCTCGCCGAGATGGGCTCCATCGGCTGCCAGCCGTCAGCGCGCAGCGCGCGGCCCGAGGTGCGGCCCTGAGATCGGTACGCGCGGCAGTACACCGTGCGCGACGCGGTGATGTGCACGTTGCGGCCGACGTGAAAGCGCTCCCACACCGCTTCCCAGATCTGCTCGCGGCCGAGGCGCGTGCCCACGAAGGGCGGGGCGACGATGGTGCTGCGCCGCTTCGTCCACGCGTAGCCGTCGGAGTACCAGGGGTCGGCGAGGCCCTCGAGCTCGGGCGGTTGGTACGTGAAGCGCGGCTTGCCTTTGACGCGGGGCGTGCCGTCGGGCGCGTTGGGGCCCTCGAGGCGGTCGAGCTGCAGGCCGAGGTCGTCGAGGTTGCCGGGGCTCTCGGGCGCGATCGAGATGGTGTGCCGGCCCCACGCGTTCTTCTCGTTCGGCGCGTGCACCGCCATCAGCTCGAAGCCGCGGCCGTACGACGACGACTCCGCGTCGGGCCGCGCGAGCAGCTTCAAGACCGTGACGTCTTGTGGCGACGACAGGAACAGCGCGTCGACGCGGCGGAGCGCGCCCGGCTGGTTGTCGACGGGGAGATCGAGCTGCACCTTCCACCCGCGTGAGAGCTCCGTGCGGTACAGGTCGGCGTCGGCTTTGAGTCGCCGCGCGACGCGGTGGGCGATGAGCGGCGGCGGCAGCTCGGCCAGCCCGGCGTGATCGAGGTCGGCGTCGAGCGCGTTGACCAGCAACGTCAACAGCTCGTGCGGCGGCGCGCCGTCTTCGCTGCGGAAGAGCTGCATCGACGCGTAATAGACGGACGCCAGCGCGCGCGCGTAGTGGCCAGCCGCCTCGGTGCGGCCCTGTTCCCACTCGCTGACGTACTCACACAGAGAAGCTGCACCTCTGGGCCACGCGTGGTGTTTGACCCGGTGCACGATGAACACCGCGGCCGTCACACAGTCCAACGTCGCGTCATGAATACGGAACGTCAGCGGCCCGGTCAGCGAATCGAGGACCTCAGCGCTGCGGAGCACCGCTTCGGTGGTCGAGCGCAGGTTGAGCGAGCGCCACTGGGGCAGCTTCCACGAGAGCATGCGCGGGTGGGGCGGCAGCGCGGCGTCGCGGCTGCCCACGCCGAGGAAGAACTCGTTGGGCTCGGGCTCATGCCCGTACTCCGCGCGCTGGCGCGTCCATCGGGTCTGCTGGGGATCGAGCAACGTCTCGAGGGTCGCAGCGAGTGCAGCGTGCATGGCGTGGCGCGGCAGCATAGCTGCTACAAGCGCGGCCTCATGGTGAGACTCGCTTGCGCGCTCCTGTTGCTGGCCTTGCCGGCCTTCGCCGCCGACGCTGGCGCCAAGCCGCGTGTCGCCGCGCTCTATTACGTGAACAAGACCGGCAGCGAAGACATGGGCTACTTCGCCAAGGGCCTGTCGGCGCTGCTCATCAACGATCTCGGCGAGACCGGCCGGTTCACGCCGCTCGAGCGCGAGCGTATGGACGAGCTGCTCGCCGAGAAGAAGCTCGGCGAGTCCGCGTATGCCGACAAGGCGAGCTTCGGGAACCTCGCGTCGATCCTCGGCACGGAATACCTGATCACCGGCGAGGTGATTCAGCTGGGGAAGGGGAAGTACTTCCTCATCAGCAAGATCATCCGCGCGGGGTCTTCCGAGATCCTCGCCAGCAGCCGCGTGGCGCTTGACGCCGAAGACGTGATGCCGGCCGTCGAGAAGATCACCGAGCTCGCGGCGACGAAGCTCGACGCGCTGGGCTCGACGCCGGTCGCGCCCACGCCGCGGCCGCAGCGCACGTACAAGCTGCCGCTCTCGACGACGCTCAAGTACGCCCGCGCGCTGCACGCCAAGGACAAGAAAGATCCCGAGACCGCGAAGCGGCTGCTCACTGAAGTGACGACCGAGCAGCCCGACCTCAAGCTCGCGAAGCTCGATCTCCTCTCGTTGACCCGGTGAGCCATGGCCGTCGACATCGACCCCCTGTTGGACAAGCTGGACACGCTCGCCCCGAAGTTCGGCCGCGCGCAGGAAGATCTCCGCGCCATGGTCAGCCGTGGCCGCGCCGGTGACTACAAAGGCGTGATGCAGAACGCGCGGCTCGTGCTCGAGGCGCTGCTGCGATCACTCGTCACCGAAGAGCTGAAGCAGACGCCCGGCAAGGCGATGCTCGACGAGCTCGTCACCAAGTTCCGCCAGCAGTCGAACGCCGGCATCGTGCCCACCAACATCCTCGCGCACATGGGCACCGTGCAGGCCTGGGGCAACCTGTCGGCGCACGACCACGCGGGCTCGCTGGGTGACAGCGGCGTGAAGGTCGGCCTCGAAGAGGTCGTCGCCTCGCTCAACTCGATGGTCGCGATCCTCAACTGGTACGCCGACAAGCGCGGCCTCTCGTCGCCGGCGCTGCCTGCCGTGGTCGCCGCGCCGACGCCCGCTGCGAAGCCCAACCGCACGCCGCTCATCGCCGGTGCTGGGCTTGGCGTGCTCGCGCTGGTCGGCGCGGCCGTCTTCGTGCTGCAGAAGCCTGCGGCTGCGACCGAGAACACGCCGCCCCAGCCGCCGCCCGTCGATGCGTTCGCCGCGCTCGACGCGGTCTACGCGACACGAAAAGAGCCGGTGCCCCCGGCCGCGTGTCGGCGCGCTAACGACGCCGCGCTGCTCGCGAAAGGCGCCGCTGATCTCGAGGCGCTCAAGCTCATCGAGAACCCGTCAGCAGAGGCCGCGTACCTCCTGGCGCGCGCGGCTTTTGAAGGGCCCAAGACGCGCTCACCGGCCCTCGACGTGGCGCTCAAGTGCCCGGGCTTCGCGGCTGCGCAGCACCTCGCCGGCCTGCTCGCGATCGCCGACGGCAAGCTGGCAGAAGCCAAGCCGTTCCTCGAAGCGGCGCGCACGGCCGCGCCGTCGTGGCTCGACAACCGCGCCAAGCTGGCCGGGGTGCTGCTGCAGCTCGATCAACGCGACGACGCGCTCAAGGAGATCGACGGCCTCGTCACCACCGCGCCCGACTACGCGCCGGCGCACCTGCTGCGCTTCTCAGCGCGGCTGCTCGGTGGCGATCAGGCCGGCGCGCTCGAAGCCCTCTGCAAGGCGCAGCGGCTCGGCTCGGCCCAGGCGCAGGACAAGGTGGCGGAGCTGGGCGTCGACTGCAGCAAATGAAGCGCTGCTTTCGGCGCATGGTAGCTTTCCACCCATGACGGCAGCAGAAGCACTCCGGGCCTGCGGACTCCTGTCCGGCTTCACCGATACGGGCATCCAGATTCTCGCGGGCATCTGCACCGCGCGCACGTACCCGCCCGGCACGCTGTTGTTTGCTGAAGCCATGGTCTCCGACTCGATGTTGGTCATCGGCGAAGGCCGCGTGGCGCTGTCCACCAAGGGCGACCGCGGCGACCTCCCGTTGGGCGAGCTGGGGCCCGGCGATTGGCTCGGCGAGCTGTCGCTCATCAACCCCGGTCAGCGCATGTGTACGGCGACGGCCACGACGTCGGTGACGGCCTTCGAGATCCGCCAGGCGGAGTTCCAGAAGCTGGTCGCCACCAAGCCGCAGGCCTGCATGAAGCTGTTGATGGCGATCTGCACGGCCTTCGGCGCGAAGGTCGCGGCCAACCGCGACGCGCTGCGATCGCTCGTCGCGCGCGCCTGACCTCCCTGATTGTCGCTTGCTGCGCTGACGGCTGTGGGCTACCTCCCAAGGGCATGACCCGCCTCATCGCGCTGTGTGTCGCCGTCTCGCTGCCTGCCGCTGCTGCTTCGAAGGGAGACTGGTTCGCCAGCCTCTACACGGGCGAAGGCGTCGAGCTCCGCAACGACGAGCGGGTGTTCACGCTGTTCGCCGTGTTCAACGCGTCGGGCTTCGATTCGGGACCGGTCACGCGCAAGGACCCCGTGCCCCGCGTGATGTACCACCCGGTGCGTCAGCTCGTTCGCTCGCGCGTCATCGGCGGTGACCCCGAGGTGAAGCGCGCCGCCGAGACCTTCTTCGACGCGCACCCGGCCGCGCTCCGCAAGTACCTCTCGTACTCGGTGGCCGCTGATCAGCCGCCTTTCGCCACCGGCGCCAAGGCGAAGGATCTCCAGGAGCTCAAGGGCCTGGAAGCGGTGCTGGCCAAGGCGTGGACCAACTGGAAGCTGGAAGAGCTGATGGGCACCGTGCAGGCGGACTACCGCCGCGTGCTCAAGAGCTACCTCACGGTCACCGACGCGCCGTTGACTCGCGCGCGTGCGCTGCTCAAGACGCCTGAGTCGCAGGACTCGCTCATCGTCGTGAACCTGCTCGACGCGCAGGACCAGGTTCGCGCGGTGACGGGCGAGGGTGGCGAGGCGTTGATCATCGTGGGCCCCAGCGACAAGCCCAACGTGGAAGGCGTCATCCGCGAGTTCGCGCGCCTGACGGTCGAGCCCGTCGTCGCCAAGCAGGTCGGCAAGTGGTCGGGCGGCGTGGCGGTGCTGAAGGAAGCGCAGCTGGCCGGCGCCACCGAGACCTCGCTGCAGGAGTACGCGGCGTCGGCGGTGAGCCAGGCCATCGCCCTGCGCGCCACGGAAGCCAACGACGCGGCCTACGAGGCGGCGGCGGCGCGCGGCTACTTCGGAATCAAGGACATCTCGAAGCTGTTCGACGAGGGAAAGCCCCTGGACACCATCGTCGTGGACGCCATGCAGAAGCTCGAGACTCGCCGACCGGCGAAGAAGTGACCTCGTGAAGGACTACCTGATCGCGCTCCTCGGTAGCGCCGCCGGGTTGCCCGCGTACGGGCTCGTTTTCCTGGTGCTGCTGCTGGCGGGCTTCGGCCTGCCGTTGCCTGAAGACATCCCCCTCGTGATGGGCGGCGTGCTGGTGCACCGCGGCCAGGCGAGCCTGTGGCCGATGATCGCCATCGGCTACCTCGGCATCATCATCGGCGACTCGATCATGTTCTGGCTGGGCCGGCGCTTCGGCACCAACGTTGGCGCCACGCCCGGTTTCTTCGCGCGCATCGTCACGCCCGAGAAGCGGGCCCGCGTCGAAGGGCTGTTCAAGAAGCACGGCGAGAAGATCGTGATGATCGCGCGCTTCCTGCCCGGCGTGCGCACGGTGACGTACTTCACCGCCGGCTCGGTGGGCATGAGCTACGCGAAGTTCGCGATGTTCGATTCCATCGCGGCGCTCGCGTCGGCGCCGATCTTCGTGGTGCTCGGCTACAAGTTCGGAGCCGACATCGATTCTCTGCTGCACCGCGTGGCGGCCGGCGAGCGCAACGTGATCATCGCGCTGGTGGCCATCATCGTGGCGGTGATCCTCTTCAGCCGCTGGCGCGCGCACCGCGAGCGCAAGGCGAACGTCGAGGCGTTGACGAAGCAGGTGCAGGAGCGGGGCATCGAGCCCTCGCCCCAGTCACCGCCCGTCGAGGTACGCGCGGATCGCGTCGAGCAGCGGTGAGTCTTCCAGGTCGACGGGGATCGACGGCGGCTTCGGTGCCGTCGGCCGCTTCACCTTGTGCATGACGGTGGGGAGCATCAGGGCTCCTCCTTCTTGTCGTACTTCTGAAGCAGATCGTCGACGGCCTCACGCAGGTACTCGCTCTGCGCGATGCGGGTGCGCTTCGAGAGGTCGCGCAGGCGGTCCACCTTGTCCTGCTCGACCAGCACGTGCGTGCTGACGACCTCGTGCTTTTCGGGGCCGGCGTCGGGTGAGGTGGGGCGCTGAAGTGAAATCGCGTCCAGGGTGGGCGTCATCGAGGTGTCTTGCATCGTCGTCTCCGAGAGTGGCGCTACAGGTCGCTACCAACCTGCAGCCCCATGAGACGCGCGCTGGGCCAACTCGTCAAAAAAACAGCCCTGCATGGGGTCGCCATGCAGGGCTTCTTCATGTGGCCAGGGTCGGACTCGAACCGACTACCTGCGGATTATGAGACCGCCGCTCTAGCCAGCTGAGCTACCTGGCCATGAAGTCGCGCGGGCAATTACACAGCCGCGCCCCGTGTCGCAAGAGGTGTGTTTGACGACCTCGACTGCGGGTTCCTATTCTTCCTGACAACACCGTCTCCTGTATCAGGGCACACCCGGGGAAACCCCGGGGTCGCAAAGCCGTGGGGCCTCACTTCGGGCAGCTCGACGAAGCGGTCGGCCGTGGTTCCCTTGGAGAGAGCGCGTGGCTCGTCGCCCCGCGTGCCCTGATCGTGAGGCCGCAGTGCCGGGTGGTTGACCGGCGGGAGGTACGCGATGGGCTTCAGTCTGGCGCCAGTCGTCGCAGTGTTGCTCAGCATCACGCCGGGGAACGGCGGCGTGCTGACCCCCACGCGCGTCACCATCAACAACCAGCCCGGCGATCAGTTCGACCCCCACGTCGACGGCGATCTCGCCGCGTACTCCTCCAGCACCACCGTCGATCAAATCCGCTACTACCGCTTCTCCACGGGCGTCGACTCCGTCATCCCCGCGCCGATGGGCGCCATCGATCTGTTGAGCGACATCGACTCGGAGCGCGTCGTCTTCACCCGCGTCACCGACAAGAACGCCATCATGTTGTTCGACGTGGCGACCGGCGCGGTGACCGAGCTGGCGCCGGCGGCCAACAGCAACCGCGTCGGCGTCGGCCTCGGCGGTCAGACCGCGGCGTTCATCGACTACTCGGCGAACCCCAACGCTGGCGAGGTGATGGTGCTGAACCTCACCGACAACGTGCTGACCCGCCTCACCAACGACAACGCGTACGATCAATCGCCCGCGGTCTCGCCCGACGGGAACGTCGTCGTGTGGGAGACCTGCACCACGGGCGCGCTCTGCGACGTCTATGCGGCTCGCCGCAACGGCGCGACGTGGCTCGTCGACGTCATCAGCAGCCACCCGCTCCGTGACACCGCGCCCGACAGCAACGGCACGCTCGTCGTGTTCCAGCGTGACGACGCCGCCAACCCGGGGCCCGCCGACATCGTGGTGGTGCCTGTCAACGGTGGCGCCGAGACGGTGCTCGAGATCCCTGGCGCGCAGTACAACCCGTCGATCCGCGGCGACATCGTGGCCTTCGAAGGGCGCCCCAACGGTGGCAGCGAGAGCGACTTGTTCCTCGTCGAGCTGACGTCGAACCGCATCTTCCAGATCACCGCGACCCCGGGCGTCAACGAGACGCTCAACGACGTCACGGTGCTGCCCAACGGCGAGGTGCGCGTGGTGTGGCAGGCCTCGCAGACCGACAACGTCCTCTTCTCTGACATCTACGGCGCGACGTTCGCGCTTCCGCCGGTGCCGGGCACGTGCACGCCGCGGTCGAAGCAGCTCGAGGCGTGGCGCACCTACCGCCCGTCGCGCTGGTTCGATGACGACGAAGCGCTCACGCCGCCGATGACCTTCACCATCCCCGCGGAGCTCCCGGTCGTCGCAGGCAACGCCGGCAACAAGACCGCGTACCTGACCTTCGAGATCGGCAACGACACCGTCAGCTGCAAGTACGTCGGCGGCTCGCGGAAGGCGCACCCCAAGACGCCCTCCGATGTGGCCGACGGGCTGCGCTACGAGTTCAGCCGCTGCACGCTCGATGGCCACGGTCACGGCGGGAACGGAGGCGGCGGCAACGGCGGCGGTGGCTGGGGTGGCGGCGGCTGCAACCGCAACGACGACGACGACGACGACGACGACGAAGACTCAGACGACCACCACGGCAACAGCGGTGGTGGTGATGACGACGACGATGAGGACGAAGACGACGGCCACGGCAACGGCCCGGCGTCGAACCAGTGGGTCGCGGGTGCGACGATCACCGCCAGCCGCGTGAAGCTGCACGTGCACGACGGCGACAGCTGGAAGCCGCTCACCAAGGTGCGCGTGACCCTCGATGAAGTGTGCCCCGCGCCGGGCGCGCCGCCTCCGACGAACCCACCGCTGCCGCCGACCGCGCCGCCTCACCGCGGCCCGCACCACGGTGGCTGCTCCAGCACCGGTGACTCGCTGATGTGGGCCTTCGGTCTCATGGCCTTCGCGTTGCTGTCGCTTCGCCGGCGCCCGCTGGCGATTGCTGTCGTCACCCGGAATCGCCGCCCGTAGGCTGCCGCGCGCATGCGTGGCGCAGGGCGGTGCCTCATCACGATCGCCGTCCTCGCGTGCGCGGTGGCGAGCGCAGCCCCGGTCGCCCTCAAGCTCTCTCCGGCCGAGCCGGTAAAGGGCCGCGACACCGAAGCGACGCTTGAGATCACCCTCGACGCTGATCGCCCGGCGCCGCCCGTGCTGCGTGCCAACGTGGGCACCATCGAGCGGGTCGAGCGCGTCGGGGCGGGGCTCTTTCGCGCGCGCTACGTGCTGCCGGCCAGCCGCGCGCCGGAGGTCGCGATCATCGTGGCGTTCGCGCCGTGGCCGTCGCCGCAGTCCGTGGAAGGCGCGTTTGGTGTGCTGCGCGTGCCGATGGCGAGCTCGGTCGAAGTGCCCGGCCGCGCGGAGCCAGGCGCCGAGGTTCGGTTGACGCTGGCCGAGCAGACGTTCGGGCCGGTGCGCGCCCAGGCCGATGGCTCGTTTCGCCTGCCAGTGGTGGTGCCGCCGGGCTACGGCATCGCGACGACCACCACCGTCGATCGCGTCGGCAACAAGCGCACCACCAAGCTGAACCTCATGCTCCCTCGCGTCGACCAGCTCGCGTGCGTGGCGACGCCGACAGAGCTCCCAGCCGACGGCGCGTCGAAGGCGCGGGTGCTCTGCGCGTCGTCAGATCAATACGGTGCGCCGACCAGGCGCGCGAAGATCGTGTGGAAGGGCGGCCGCGGCACGTGGAGTCAGGCGCGCGAGCTCGGTGACGGCGTGCAGGAGTGGACGTGGACCGCGCCGCGCGAGCTGGGCGAAGGCCGTGAGGTGCTGCGCGCGGCGTGGAAGCAAGGCGCGGTGGACTCGAGCGAAGAGCTGTCGCTGGCGCTGTCGCAGGGGCCGGTGCGAGCGCTCGCGATCCGCGGCGAAGACCGCGTGGTGCAGCAAGGCGCGAGCTGGGCGCTGACGGCGCGCGCCAGCGATGGGCTCGGCCGACCGTTGGCGGGCGTGGTGGTCAGCGCGCCTGGCTTGCCGTCTGGGGTCACCGACGCGCGTGGCGAGGCGACGCTGCGGTGGGCGGTGACCGCGGCTGAGCCACTGGGCGCGCGCACGTTGCTCGTCTCCGCGGCTGGGCCCCTGGGGCGCGACCCCGCGAAGCTGATCGCCTGGCGCAGCGGTGACGCGACGCGCGTGCAGGTCGTCGATCTCTCGGGGCTGCCGGTACCTTCGCAGCGGCTGAATGCCGGGGCTGAGGCGTTGATGACCGGCGACGACGGCACAGCGCTGGTGCCCGCTGGTGTCTCGGAGGTGTCGCACGCGGAGTGGCCGGGGCTGCGACTGTCGTTGGCGTCGGTCGGCGCGGCGCCGGGCGTGACAGAGGCGCTCGAGGTGCGCGTCGTCGAGCCGCCGCCGATCAACGTGCGCGTACGTCGCGGGCCCGAGGCGTTCGAGTGGTGGCTCGAGACCACCGACGGCAAGGTGGTCGAGGGCCGCGCTGTGGAGATTCGTGGTGACGCCGGGCCTCGGCGTGTCGTCAGCGCAGGCCGCCAGCGAGAATCGTATGGCGCAGGCCTCGTCGTCGTGACCGACGTGCAGTCGCGCGTCAGCGCCGTGGTGGAGCGCGCGCCGTGATCGGCCTGCTCGTCAGCGCGTTGGTCCTGGCCCAGGCGCCGGCGAGCCAGTTCGACGAGGGCTCCGTGGTGGGCCGCGTCTGCGAAGACCTCGACGACGATCGCGCGTGCAGCAGCGACGAGCCCGGCGTGCCTCAGGTTCGCGTGCTGCTCGAGACGGGCCTCGAAGCGGTGACCGATCGCGACGGCCGGTTTCACTTCACGGCGCTCTCCGCGCGCACGCCTGATCTCGGCACCGGGTGGCTTCAGCCGGGTCGCCATCGCCTCAAGCTCGATGAGACGTCGCTGCGCGGTGAGTGGGCTGGCGCCGATCGCGGCGTGACGTTCGAGCTGCCGGCTGGCGGGGCTGCGCTGGTGGAGCTCCCGATTCGCCGCGTGCAGACGGCGCCTGTGGTGCTCGCGGCCAACGTGCCGGCGCTGAGGAAGGTCGGGGACGTTCTCGAGTACGAGCTCTCGCTGACGGTCCCGGCAGGCGAACTGGCCACGGCGGACGGCCGCAGCCTCGAAGCCGGACGCACCTGGGTGCCGCTGCGCGAAGGCGCCAACGACATCGTGGTGACGTCCGAGCGCGCCGGCGTTGTGCGCGTGTGGCTCTATCGGGTGGAGCTCGTTCGTCGCGACGGGAGTGCATTGATCGTCCCGGGCGAGCTCCGCAGCGCGGGGCAGCTGACGTGGTCCGCTGGCGCCCCGCTGGCCATCGAGCTCGGCTCCGCGTGGAACGTCGCGGTTGGTGACGCGGCGATCGAGCTGGGCGCCGACGGTCGCGCCACGCGTGAGGTCACGGGCGAGACGGCCGCGGTGCGGCTTCGCCATGGCGACCGAGCCATCGCGCTCGAGCTGCACCGCGCGGGCGCCGCCAACCTGGCGCTGGTCGGTCTGCTCGACCTGCAGGCGAACCTCGACATCACGACGGGCGCGTTCAGCGTCTTCGGCCGTGGCGCGGGTGCGGCGCGAGCCTCGTTCGCGGGCTTCAAGCTCGGCGCTGAGATCGACTTCCGCGAGGTCGACGTGGGGCGGCTGTACACCGGCAGCCTCGTGCACGCGCGGCGGGTCGACGTGTTCGAGCGACAGCTCGACCCCATGCGCTCCCAGACGGCATGGGCCGACGACTCGGCGACGGTGGCCTCGAACCCGTCCGAAGGGCGGTTCCGCGTGGAGCTGTCACGCGAGGGTTGGGGTCGCCTGGGCTTCGGCAGCGCTCGCTGGTTCCAGGCGCGCGCTGATGTCGGTCGCAGCCATCGCGCCTTGCAGGGCGCCTTCGTCGAGCTGAAGACGCCGACTGATGACACGCCCTTCGGCGTCGAGCTGCGCGGTGTCGTCGCGCCGAGCCAGGCGGACTCGCTGACGTCGCTGTCGCGGCGGCAGATGCACGAGCGCTTCGAGAGCACCGGCGGGAGCCTCTTCTTTCTCGCGCGCACGCCGATGGTGCAGGGCAGCGAGCAGCTGCGCGTCGAGTGGCGCGACGCCGTCACGCAGTTGCCGGTGCGTGACGTCCACCTGCAGCGGCTGCGTGACTACACGGTGGATCCGTTCAGCGGGCGCGTGTTGCTGACGCGGCCGTTGAGCTTCTACGTCGGTGACTCGTTGCTCCAGAGCGACCCGCTGACCGCCGGCATCACCGCGGTGTTGGTCATCGACTACGAGTACGTCGAGTCAGGCTTCGAAGCCGGCTCGACGTTCGCTGGTGAACTGCGCGGAAGACTGGGCCCGGTTCGTCTGTCTGGCTCGGCGTTTCGCGACGGCAGCTACGGCGTCTACCGCGGCGCCGCCGAAGCGAAGCTGGGGCCCGTCTGGCTCTCGGCCGAAGCCGCGTACAGCCAGGGCTCGGTGCAGGGCCTCGCGTACTCGCGCGATGGCGGTCTGACGCGGGAACTCTGGAACCCGACCACGCCAGCCAGCGGCGGCCTCGGCGTCACGGTGCGTGCGCGCAGCAAGGGGCTCTTCGGCAAGGGCTCATGGGACGCCGCGTGGCGCTGGCGTCAGGCCGGCTTCGAGGACATCGCGCAGGTCGACGCGCTCAATCAGATCTCGCTGCGCGGCGAACAGCCATTGGGGCCGGTGGTGGTGGCGGTGCTCGCCGACTACCGCGACATGCCCGACCCGCGATCACCGTTCTCGGGCGCGCGCGTCACCGGTCGCACGCTGGGTGGCGGCGTCGGCTACGAGAGCAAGACGTGGGGTGTGCGCCTCGAGGCGCGCGAGTTCGAGCAGACGCTCAGCGCTGAGGGCACGCGCGGCGGGCTGACGCTGGGTCTCGCGGGTCGCTACCGCATCACCGACTGGCTGCAGCTGCGCGCGGGGTACCGGCAGCAGGTGTTGAGCCTCGGCGGCATGGAACTCACGTTCGCGAGCCTCGGTGTCGACGTGAAGCCGACGCGCGATCTCGAACTGGGCGTGCGCGGCGGCTGGGGGCCGGCGCTCGGGCCGCAAGTGTGGGGCACGGTGTCGTACGCGCGCGGCAACGAGACCTGGTACGGCGTGCACGCCATCGACGCTGACGCGCCCAGCACGGGTGAGCGCCGTCTCGTCACCGGCGTGCGCCAGCAGATCGATCCCGACACCGCGGTCTTCGTCGAAGACGTCTCGGCCGCTGACGTCGACGGGCTCCGGCTCGCGCGCGCCGTCGGCATGACGCAGCGCCTCGACGACGCGTTCACGATCTCGGGGCGCTACGAGCACGGCATGCGCTCGCTCGACGGCCTCGGCCCCGATCAGGCGCGGAACGCAGGCGGCATCACCGCGGCCTTCGAGCGCGAGACGTTGCGACTGTTCGCGCGCGGCGAAGTGCGAGACGAGCAGGGCACGCTGCCGCTGCGGCAGTTCGTGGCCTCGGGCGGCGGCGAGTGGCGCGTGCACAAGAACGTCGCGTTGACGGCGCGCGCGTTGTGGACGCACTCCACGAAGAACGATCAGCTTGTCGGTCGCTCGGTCGACGCGACGGCGGCGTTCGCGTGGCGCTCGGGACCCGCCGCGGTGCTGGCGCGCTATGCCTACCGTCAGGACTGGACGGCCACGTTCGATCAGCGGCTGCACGTGGTGTCGCTGTTGCCCACGCTGCGCTTCGGCGATCGCTTCGCGTTGGGCGCTGGCGGCCACCTCGGCTTCACGCAGTTTGGTCCCATCCTGTCCGGCTCGCTGCGGCCGTCGGTGCGCGTGTGGGAAGGCATTGAGATCGCGGCCGAAGTCGCTGCGCGTTCACTCGCACCGGATGCGGGCGGGTGGGCGTCGTTACGCGGGGAACTCGGGTACCGGTTCGACCATCGGTTCTTCGTTGGCGCTGGCTACAATGCGTTCGGGTTCTCGGGCACCGGCCTCGACTTCGGGGCGGCCGCGGCGCAAGGGCGCGTCTACCTGCGCACGGAGGTCAGCTACTGATGAATCGATCAGTCGCCCTCAGCGTCTTCCTGGCGAGCGTGGCCTCGGCCGAATGGCGGCAGCTCGGCACGGTCTCGGGCACGCCCGCAGACGTGATCGTGGTCGACGGCGGGCTCGTGGTGACAGCGACGTCGGGCGCGGGCGGTCGAGCGATCGTGTGGCACGCACTCGATGACGGTGGCGTGGCGCAGCCGGCGACGCTGAACGGCGCCACGGGCTACGTCGGCGCAGGCTTCGACGGGACCTGCCTCTCGGCGCTGACGCCGACGTCGTCGCTCGAGCTGTCGGCGGGGTGCGGCGGGCCTGTGACCGTGGCCATCAACAGCGCGGGCGCGTACCGGTCGCTTGGCGCGCGCGGCATCGCGGTGACCTTCAACGGCTCGTTGGCGCAGTTCGCCTCGGCCAACCCGCTCGACGGCACGTGGACGGCGCAGGTGCCCAACTTCACGCAAGCCGCATCGGCGCGCGGCGTGGGCTTCGCGAACATCGGCGGCGCAGACTTCGCGATGTCGGCGTCGAGCGGCGTGCCGGGACTTCGTGTCAGCGTCGATGGTGGTGCGCCTTTCCCGGTCACGGGCGCGCCGGCGTGCGTCGACGTCAGCCCGTTCGAGCTGGCCGGTGCGCCCGCAGCGATCGCCGTCACCAGCGTCGGTGGCCTCGTGTTGATCCCCGACGTGCGCGGCGGAACGAACTCCACGGCCACGTTCCCCGTCGGGCAGACGCCGAGACGGGCTGCGATGGCCGGCGCTGCGGGGTTGGTCTCGACCGCCACGGGCGCGGCGCTGTCTCCGATCCCCGACCCCTCGAACCCTGGCCTGAACTGGGTGCAACGCGCGGCGGCACCGCCGCTGGATGGCCGCGTGCATTGCCTCGACGCCAACACCTGCGCGGCGTTGCTGTCCGATGGTCAGGTCTGGCTCTACGAGAACCGGCACGCGCCGACGGTGGCGATCGGCGCTGTCGTCGTCACGCCGGGCGTGCCGGCCCACTTCGTGGCGGACGCCGGCGACGCCGACAACGATCCGCTCTTCATCTCGTGGTCTGCGCCGGGCGCGGTGATCAGCAGCGACGGCGGCTTCCCGGACGGTCGCGAGGTCGACATCACGTTCCCGGCCGGCGTGTGCATGGGCACCGTCGAGGTCACTGCGCGCGACGCGACTTCGGCGACCACCGCGCAGGTGATGGTGAACTCCGACAGCCGCGGCGCGCTCGTGGTGGACGGTCCGTCGACTGCCGTGGCCGGTGGGCCGCCTGTCGATTTCTCGGCTGCGGTGGACGGTGGCTGTGTCGGCGCGACGATCTCGTGGTCCACGTCAGATGGTGGTGTTGGCAGCGGACCGAACTTCACGTGGACGCCGCCTGAGACGTCGTGCGTGCCGGGTGGCGACGTGCTCGTCACCGCGACCGCGACGTGGGCCTCGGGTGCGCCGGCGACGACGCAGCAGTCGCGCGTGGTCACCATCGAGCCGTGGGGCGCGCCACAGACGCCGGTCTTCCCTTCGCCAGCGCAACAGGACGGTGGAACGGTGGTGCTGTGGGCTCCGACGGACAGCGCGCACGAGTGCGCCGCCGCGGCGGGCTTCCCGGGAACGGAGTTGGTGTGGGAGTCGCTGGACGCCGGCGGGGCTTCCGTTCAACTGCTCGACGGCGGCGCGTTGATCGACGCGGCCTCGCTCTGCGCTCCAACGCAGGTCGTCGCGTCGGCGTACCGCGTGGTGGTCGGCGAGCAGCGCGGTCGTCGCTCGGACGCTGGGACGCTCATCGTCGACGTACTCCCTGCGCGCGCGCCGCTCGACGCGACGACGCCGTTCGTGATGTCCGCCATGGCTGCCTCGGGGCTGGCGCGCGGCGACACGTCGACGAGCGCCTCGTGTCTCGCCGAACGAAACGTCGAGGCACTGCTGACGATTCGTGAAGGCGTGACGGACCTCGCGAGCGGCCGCTTCCGGACGCCGGGGCCGTGGTCGCTCGCCATTCCCGGAGGCTGCGCGGGTGGCACCTACGAGGTGGTCGCGCAGTTGCTGGAAGACGGCAACGCGACCGGCGCTGAAGCGCGAGAGACGCTGACCACCACGGCGACCCCGGTGGCGGTCGGCGCGCTCGACGTGACCGAGGTGATCGCCGCCTGCGGGCAGGCTGCTGCTGCGTCCGTGACGCTGCAAGCTGTGGACGGTGCCTGCGCGGCGAGCACGGTGACGTGGCGTTCGGTTGGTGGGCCGCCGCTCGTCGTCCCGTCGGGGACAGGCGAGGTGGTGCCGTTGCGACTCCAGGCGTCCGGTTTCGACGCCGTGGGGCAGACCGTTGCGCTCGAGTTCACGGCGTCCGGCGGCGGCTCCAACGTCGCGACGGAGACCCGCGAGGTGCGCGTCACCGCGGAGCCCTTTGTGTCGGTGCGCATCAACCGCGCACGTCCGCTCACGCAGCAGGAAGAAGTGCGCACCGTGAACGTCTCCGTCGGCAACAGCACCGCGTGCGATGTGTCGGGTCTCGCCGTGACGGTGATGGGCCACCGGCTCGTCGCCGAGTCGTTGCGCATCGACGGCCAGGTGGTCCCGGTCGAGGTGATTGAAGGCGGGCTGCGCGTGCCGTCGCTGTCGTTGACGGCGAACGCCGAGTCGTCGCTCACGGTGCAGCAGGGCCCGGCCCTCACGGGCACCGACGTGACGGTCACGCTGAACGGCGTGGTGGTGGGCGAGACGAACCATGCCGTGGGGACGCCTGAGTGCGGCTGCGGCGTTGGGGGCGGCGGACTGTCGGTGCTGTCGCTCCTCGCGTTGACGCTGCTGCGACGGCGTCGCGCGCGAGTAGACTGACGACCGGTGCCCACCCGCGCTCGCCTTCTTGTTTCAGCGTTCCTCCTGGCGAGCTTCGCGTTGCTTGCGTGCGAAGAGCCCGGTGCGATCGAGCCACCCATCACGCCGCCGCAAGACGCGGGCGTCCCTCGAGAGGGCTGCGTCTCCGGTGAAGAGTGCGCGCTCGGGCAGCACTGCGAGGGTGCGCGCTGCGTCGATGGAAACCGGTTCCTCGACGCCGGCTTCGTGTGCACGCGCGACGAAGACTGCAGCCTCGGCCTCGTGTGTCTGCGCAGCAAAGGTGAGTGCATCACGCGGCCCTCATCGCCTGACGCCGGTGTCCAAGACGCGGGGCCGACGTCGAGCTGTCGCGACGGTGAGATCGCCACCTGCGGCAGCTCGAAGCTTGGCGAGTGCAGGTTGGGCACGACGCGCTGTGAGCAGCAGGGCGACGTCTGGCGTTTCGGCGCCTGCGTGGGCGACGTCGCGCCGATCACCGAGGTGTGCGACGGGCTCGACAACGACTGTGACGGGCTGGTCGACGACGACCTCGGCGTGAGTTCCTGCGGAGTCGGCGCGTGCGCGCGCAGCGTGGCGACCTGCGTGGACGGCGTCGCGGCCTTCTGTGTGCCAGGCGCGCCGTCGCCCGAGACCTGCAACGGCCTCGATGACGACTGCGACGGCTCGGTCGACGAAGGACAAACGCAGCTCACGTGCGGCGTCGGCGCGTGCGCCCGCAGTGTGAACGCGTGCGTCGGCGGAGTGCCGCAGACCTGCACGCCCGGCAGCGCTACTGCTGAGGTCTGCAACAGCGTCGACGACGACTGCGATGGCGTGGTGGACGAGGAACTCCCAGTCGTCGAGTGCGGTGTGGGCGCGTGCGCGCGAAGCACTTCGACCTGCGTGGGCGGTACGCCGCAGACCTGCGTGCCGGGCGCGCCGACCCTCGAGCGCTGCGACGGCGTCGACAACGACTGTGACGGCGTCATCGACGAAGACCTCGGGACCATCGACTGTGGCGCCGGTGCTTGCGCACGCAGCGTGCCCGCGTGCGTGGTGGGCACGCTGCAGGTCTGCACGCCTGGCACGCCGTCGGTCGAGGCGTGTGACGGCGTCGACAACGACTGCAACGGCGTCACCGACGACGGGCTCGGTACGCTCGCGTGCGGCGTGGGCGAGTGCGCGCGCGCGGTGCCGGCTTGCAGTGGCGGCGTCGCGGGCGTCTGCGTCGCGGGGACGCCTTCCACGGAGATCTGCGACGGTCTCGACAACAACTGCGACGGCCAGCGCGATGAAGGGCTGGGCGTCGTCACCTGTGGCCTCGGCGTCTGCGCGCGCACCGTGTCGGCCTGCGTCGCGGGCGTCTCGCAGGCGTGTGTACCCGGCGCGGCGAGCGCCGAGAGCTGCGACGGCACCGACGATGACTGTGACGGCGTCGTCGATGAAGGCTGCACGTGCCTCGATGGCGCTGTCCGCAGCTGCTACCCCGGCGCGGCGGGCACGTCGGGCGTCGGCGTGTGTCGCGCGGGCACCGAGACCTGCGTCAGCGGCCAGTGGGCGGGCTGCATCGGGCACACGGTCCCGACTTCAGAGCAGTGCAACAACTTCGACGACGACTGCGACGGCGTCGTCGACGAAGACTTCGGCCCCGCGACGTGTGGCGTAGGCGCGTGCGTGCGCACCGTCGCCACCTGCGCGTCAGGCGTGATCCAGACCTGCTCGCCGGCCGCGCCGCAGCCCGAGTTGTGCGACGGCATCGACAACGACTGCGACGGGGTCACCGACGAAGGCCTGGGGACGATCTCGTGCGGCGCCGGCGCGTGTGCGCGAACGGTGGCGGCGTGCGCTGGCGGTGCGGTGCAGGCCTGCCAACCCGGCTCGCCCTCGGCAGAGCTCTGCGACGGCGTCGACAACGACTGCGACGGTGCCGTTGACGAAGACCTGGGCGCGCTGACGTGCGGTGTTGGCGCGTGCGCGCGCTCCATCGCCGCGTGTGTCAGCGGCGTGAGCCAGACCTGCGCGCCGGGGAGTCCTGTGGCGGAGGTGTGCGACGGCGTCGACAACGACTGCGATGGCGCCACCGACGAGACGCTGGGAGAGCTGTCATGCGGGCAGGGGGCCTGCGCGCGAACGGTCGCCGCGTGCGTCGGCGGTGCGTCGCAGAGCTGCACGCCCGGCGCGGCGGGCGTCGAGACCTGCGACGGCACCGACGAAGACTGCGACGGCACCATCGACGACGGCGTGTGTGGCCCTGCGGTGAGCTGCCCGGTCAGCCAGACCGTCGGCCCCAACAGCACGGTGACGTTGAGCACCAGCACGATGTCGTCGCGGCCGGTGACGTGTCAGTGGTCCGTGGTGAGCCGGCCGGGCACGTCGAGCGGTACTTTTTCTGCGCCGACGAACTGCACGTCGAGCACCTACGTCGCCGACGTGGTGGGCGCGCACGTGCTGCGCTTCACCGTCACCGACAACACGGGGCTCTCGTCGAGCTGCGAGACGACCATCACCGTGCAGCCGACGGGCGATCTCTGGGTCGAGCTGACGTGGAACGTCACCAACGACATGGACCTGCACCTGCTTCACCCGAGCGCGGGCAACTACCGCAACGCCAGCTCGTGGAGCACCTCGCCGTACGACTGCTACTACGTGAACAAGACGCCCAGCTGGGACAACGTGGGAACCGCCGACGATCCTTCTCTTGATCGAGACGTGGTGACCGGCGTCGGCCCCGAGAACCTGCGCATCAACGCGCCGGTCAGCTCGCACGTCTACTGGGTGGGCGTGCACATGTTCAGCTGGAGCGCGTCGCCCACGCCCGTCGTCGCCACCGTCCGTATCTATTGTGCGGGGCAGCTCAAGCAGACGGTGACGCGCAGCTTCAGCACGCTGAAGGAACTCTGGATCCCCGGGAGCATCGACTTCGCCGGCGCGGGGACGCAGGGGTGCATCTACACGCCGGAGAACAGGGTGCTGAACCTGCCGTGAAATGTCTGGGCTTTCACCACGTGGCCGTGCAGGTGCGCGACGTGCAACGCGTGACGGACTTCTACGTCGGCGTGCTGGGGTTGGCGGAGCTCCGACGGTTTCATCGCGACGACGGCTCGCTGCGCAGCGTGTGGGTGTCGTCGGGTGACGCGACGGCCTTTCTGGCAATCGAAGCGGCGCCGGCCTCTACGCCTCACGGCGCGCTGGGCTTCTCGATGCTGGCCTTCCGCATCGCCGCGGCTGAACGGCACCGGGTGCGTGACGTGTTGAGCGCCGCCGGCGTCGCCATCGAAAAAGAGACGGGCTGGACGATGTACGTCCGCGATCCCGAAGGGAACCTCGTCGGCCTTTCTCACCACCCCGACGACGCGCCGTAAGAGTAAGGAGGCCGCGTGCCGCGCCTGGGCCAACTGCTGCTTGAAGAGAAGCTGGTGCAACCTGCTCAGCTTGAGGAGGCCCTCGAGACGCAGGTCGTGCACGGCGGACGGCTCGGCACCAACCTCGTCGAGCTCGGGTTCCTGAAAGAGGCTGACCTCGCGCGCGTGCTCGGCCGTCAGCACAACCTGCCGTTCGCGTCGGGCGACATGGTGCCCGACCCGCAGGCGCTCGCCGTGGCCGACCGGCAGTTCTTCGACGATCAAGACGTGCTGCCCATGCGCGTCGACGCCACGCGGTTGACGGTGGCCGTGCTGGGCCCCACGCAGATCAAGGCGATCGACGCGCTCGGCTTCAAGGCGGGCAAGCGCGTGGTCTCGGTGGTGATCCCCGAGTTCCGCATGAACCAGCTGCTGCGCGCGCACTGCAAGGCGTTCCGGCCGATGCGCCCCATCGACATGAACGCGCTGCGCCCGTCGAAGCAGAATGACGAGCGCACGCCGAGCGTCGGTGAGGTGCAGGAGCTCATCAACGAAGACGACTTCGCGAAGATCTACGCGCAGGCGGCGCTCGGCGGCGCTGAGCCGGAAGAAGAGATCATCGAAGGAGCGGCGATCGAAGAACCGGCGGAGGTCCCCGAGGCGGACCACCCGGCGCTCAACTTCGCGCAGGCGCAGGCGCAACTGCAGGGCAGCTCGAACCGCGAAGACATCGCCATCACCGTGCTGCAGTTCGCGCGGAGCAAGTTCCGTCGCTCGCTGCTGCTCAACGTGCGCGGCGATCTGGTCACCGGCTGGCACGGGCTGGGGCAGGGCGTTCGCGAGCGGGCCGTGCAGCGCATCGGCGTGACGCTGCGCGAGGCCAACACGTTTCAGCTCGTCGCCAGGCTCAAGTCACACTTCGTGGGGCCGATGAAGCGCACGACCAGCATGGAGGTCTTCTACCGGATGCTCGGCGGCGACTTCCCGCAGACGGCGGTCATCCTGCCGCTTGTCGTGCGCGGCAAGCTGGTGCACCTGCTCTACGTCGATCACGGCCCGAAGCAGCTCACTCCGCCCGACGTGGGTGAGCTCTTGATCCTGAGCCAGAGCGTCACGCGCAGCTACGAGGCGCTCATTCGTCAGCGCCAGGCGCAGCGCGCGCACTGACCTCTACGTCACTGCAGCTCGACGTTGAACGAGACGCGCTGGCCACCGTAGATGGTGAACGGCTCGCCCCACTTCGACTGGCCGACGCGCACTTCGATGCGGTGGCTGCCTTCGTAGACCGGCACTTCGCCGCGAATGGGCGCGGTGCCCACGCGGTTGCCGTCGATGAAGACTGCCGAGCCTTCGGGCGCCTTCACCGCCACGAAGCCCTTCTCGAAGGTGTAGCGCTCATCGACCTCTTCGGACTTCACGGTGATCACGCGCGTGCTGTTGATGCCCAGCGCCTTGCTCTGCAGCGTGAAGACCTTGCGACCGGGCGGCAGCGCGCCGGACCACGGCGTCTTGCCGAGTGACTTGCCGTCCAGCAGCAACTCCAGCGTGGGCGACGACGCGATGGTGACCTTCACTTCGCTCGGCGCGGTGGCCGGCGGAGGCGTCGCGGCCTCTGTCATTCCAGCGTCGACCTCGCTCGTGTCCCCGGCGTCGACCGGCTCTCCGGCGTCGACCGACTCAGTCGCGCCAGCGTCTTCTTCGACTGCGGGGGCGGGCGGGCCTGCGTCGACCACCACGACGGCCGGCGGCGGCGTCGGCTGCTCGAGCTTGTCGGCGCCCGGGAGCGGTTGGTTGATCTTCGACCAGGCCCACCAGCCCGCGAGGCCGGCCACCAACACGGCGAGCACGATGAGCCACGGCATCGAGCTGCCTTCGCCGCGGCGATCCTCTTCGTCGTCAGGCTTGGTCCACTCACGGCTCGGCGCGGGCGCGGCGGCCTTTGGAGGCGCAGGCGGCGCTTTCGGTGCGGCGGGCGGCTGGGGCGCGGGGGCCGGCGCAGGCTTCGGCGCGGGCACACCGGGGGGAATGAGGTGCGCCGGGACCTCGATGGCGCGCATCATCGGCTGCGTCTCTTTGCGCTCCTGAGCAGCCCACTGGCGGCGGACGAAGTCGGCGATGCCGGCGTCGATGGTGTGCCGGCGATCAGCGCGCAGTTGGTGCGACTGCGGGAAGAGCGACTCGAGGTACTTCGCGAGCTCTTCAGTGCTGGCGACCTCGCCGCCGGCGGCGGCTTCGATGGCCTCGCGCATCGCGAGCGGCGTCGGGTAGCGATCGAGCGCCTTCTTCGAGCACGCCTTCTGGATGATCGCCTCGAACTTCTCGGGGATCTCGCCGGGCGTCGCGGGCGGCAGCGGCAGCGTCAAGACCGCGTGATCAAAGTACTCAGCCTGATCAGCCCACGGCACCACGCCGGTCAGGCACTCGTAGAGCATGACGCCCAGCAGGTAGACGTCGGTGGGAATGCTGATGGCTTCGCGGCCGCCGATGATCTGCTCGGGCGCCGAGTGCACGCGGCGACCCTTCACGCGCTGGCCACCGATCTCGCGCGGCGCGAACGCGAGCGCGCCGTAGCCGGTCACCTTGGTGATGCCCTGGAACGAGATGAGCGTGGTCTCGGGCCGCAGATCGCCGTGCACCAGCGGCGCGCCGTCGTCGTTGCCGGCGACGTGCGCGTAGTGCGTGCCCGTGCAGGCATCGAGCACGATGCGCGTGGCGATGCGGGGCGGCAGCTTCCTGGCCGTCTCGAGGATCTTGCGGAGCGACTCGCCGTCCGCGAACTCCACGACGCGCGCGTGGCCTTCGTCGAGCTTCGCGAAGCCCATCACCGTGACGATGTTGGGGTGATCGAGCTGCGCTGCGTGCTCGGTCTCTTTCTTGATCTTGTTGAGGAGCGCCGCGTCTTTCTCGGCCGCCTCCGGCACCCAGATGATCACCACCGGGCGGGCTTTGTTGTCGCCGCTGATGGCGAGGCCGAGGAACGCGCGCGAACCCTCTCCTGCCTGCAAGGGGCCCAACGCCTGGTAACGGTACGCGCTCATGCGCCGGAGGCTACGGGCATGGCTGGGCGCGTCAATTCAATTTCCCCTCGGTAACGCGGCTCAGAAGGGCATCGTCAGGTAGTAGCCGCGCGAGCCGCGCTTCACGAGCAGCAGCACGCTGCGCTTTCCGCGGGCCTGAATGATGGCTTCGCGGAAGGCTTCGGCGTTGGCGACGGGCTGCTGGTTGACGCGCAAGACGACGTCGCCGGGCGCGAGGCCGACTTCACCGGAAGGGCTGTTCGGCCGCACCGACGTCACCACCATGCCGGCGCGCTCGTGCTTGAGCCGTAGGCCCAGGCGATCCCACACCGTCGAGTCGACCAGCTTCTGCGGGAACTCAGTGGGCGCGAGATCGAGCTGCAGCTCCTGACCGGCGCGGAACAGGCCGAAGCGCATCGGGCTCTTGGCGGTGAGCGAGCGCAGGCGGCTGCTCAAGTCGTCGGCGTTCTCGACCTGCGTGGTGCCGACCTGGGTGACGATGTCGCCGCGCTGGAAGCCGGCCTGCTGCGCCGGGCTGCCGTCTTCGACGTTCGAGATGAGCGCGCCGTACGTGCGGTCCCACCCGAGGCGCTTCGAGAGCTCGAGCGTCAGCGGCTGCACGTCGAGGCCCACCCACGACGCCCTGACTTTCCCGAACTGCGTCAGCTCCGCGACGATGCGGCGCACCTTGTCGGCGGGGATGGCGAAGCCGATGTTCTGCGCCGACGCGATGATCGCCGAGTTGATGCCGATGACCTCGCCGTCGATGTTCATCAGCGGCCCGCCGGAGTTGCCCGGGTTGATCGACGCGTCGGTCTGCAGGAAGTCGTTGAAGACGCGATCGCCGTCGCGAATGGTGCGCCCGAGCGCCGACAGCACGCCGACCGTCACCGTCTTCTTGAGGCCCAGCGGGCTGCCGATGGCGATGGTGGTCTCGCCGATCATCAGATCAGACGACGTGCCCAGCTTCGCCGCGGGCAGCGGACCCTTTGCGTTGACCTTCAGCACGGCGAGATCAGTGTCGGCGTCGCTGCCGATGACCTCCGCGTCGAGCTGGCGGCCGTCGGCCAACACCACGTGGATCTCCGACGCGCCGCGGATGACGTGATCATTGGTCACGATCAACCCGGCGGCGTCGATGATCACGCCCGAGCCGAGGCCTTCGACGGCGCGCCGTTCTTCCTGCGGGCCGAAGAAGAAGTTGTCGTACGCGCGGTTGCGGAAGCGCGTCTCGACGACCTGCACGGTGCCGACGTACACGACCGCGGGTGAGACCTTCTCGACGACCTGCACCACGGGGCTGCGGCGTGAGTTGAGATCGCCCGACACGAGCGACAACGCAGCGACCAGCATCAACGAGTTCATCGACGACGTGCTCCTCGCTTTGAGAGAATCCGGCTCAGGGCCAGTGTCAGCAACGCCCACGGGGTTTCACCCATTCCACAGCCGCAGCCCATGGGCGGTGGCGGCAGCGGAGGTTCCACGCCGGCATCGACGGTGACGCCCGCGTCGCTCACGCCCGCGTCTTCCGGCTGCGGCCCCGCGTCGACAGGCTCCGGGCGAATGGCCTGCACGCACGCGTCGACCTCTGACGGCGTGCCGATGCACAAGCCCGGGCGCTGGCTCAACGCGGTGCCCACGGCGCCACGGCGCGTGTTGACGACGGCCACCAGCACGGCGGCGCCGGTGGTATCGACAGTCATGCCCGGCGCGAGCGCGAGGAGCTGCTCGTTGCGCCCGTTGCGACGCACGGTGATCCACGCCGCGAGATCTTCCGTGTCGTCGGCCGGCGTCAGCGGGCTATCGACGAGTCGCGCGGTGACGAGCGAGCGGCCCGAGGCGACGGCGAAGTAGTAGTTGGTTGACGCGTAGTAGACGCGCACCGATTCAGCGAGGTGGGGCAGGGTGACGTCGTTGGTCTTCACCAGCGGGTACGCCGCGCCGTTCTCGTAGCTCTGCGTGGCGTCGGCGGCGGTGCCGGTGAAGAGGTTCCACTTCGCGAACTCGCGGAACTCGTCGGCGAAGCTCGACTGGTAGTCACGCTTGAGCAGCGCGTCGAGCTGCACCACCCACGTGGGGTTGGCGACGTCGTCGGGCTCGCTCGGGTCGCCGTTGCCGTTCTCGACGCGCTCCAGGAGCTTGCGGATCAACGCGTCGTCGTGTCGCTCGGTGAGGAAGCGGAAGAAGATCGCGGAGCCGTACGCGAACGACGGCACCGGTGTGGACGGCGGCGCGTCGATCGATCGGCCGGGATCGTTCAGGTAACCGCCGACGAAGTGCTCGAAGTCGTCGGTCGACGGGTCGAAGCGCTCGGTGGCCCAGACCGCCGTGCCTTCGCTGAAGACCGTGTCTTGCGCGTTGTCGTAGGCCGCCTGCACCGCGTGGAAGTACTCGTGGCTGCCGAGAATGCGCGTCGCCACCAGCGTGCTCGGGTAGCCGTAGCCGACGAAGTCGTTCTCCTGCACGACGTAGCCGATGCACTGCTCGACGCTGCCGGGTGGACATTGATCGACGCGAAACGCGCCGTCGGCCTGGCGCGCGAAGTCGAGCAGGTAGACGTCGAAGCGATCGTCGCCACCGTTGGGAGACACCGTCGCGTCGCTGCGCGGCCGCCGGAAGCCCAGAGGCCCGTGGTACAGCGCGCCGACGGCTTCGTAGGCGTCTTCCACTTGCTCCACGAAGTCGGGCACGCCGCTGTCGTTGGTGTCGGCCGTCGGCACCGCGTTGACGCCCGCGCGCGTGAAGTGAACGCGGAATGTTCCACCGTCGAGCGCCGCCGACTCGACCACTTCGCCTGCCGCAAACCGCCACATGAGGTTGCTGCCGGTGTCGGTCGGTCGGAGCGCTTCTTCGTGCGAAACGACGGTCGGTTGGCGAGCGTCAACGGGTGGCTGACAGGCAGCCAGCAGCAGGACGCTCACGACGAGAGCAACGCGCATGTCGAAAGCGTGTAACCCAACGCATCGGGTCATTCCACGCGCGGTTCCCGGTGGCGCGGGCGGCGGCTTTGGTGAATCCTCCCGGGCCATGTCACGAATGCTGATGGCCGCGGTCGTCTGCTGTGCAGTCCCTGTCCTGGCACAGGAAGACGCTGACGCGAAGCGCGTCGCTGAAACCTACCTCAACGCGCTCACTGGTACCGGCGACGAGGCAGGCAAGGACCTGCTGCTCGGCGGCGTCACGATGAACGCGCAGCTCTTCAGCCTCGAGAACTGGAAGATCAAGTCGAAGGATCCCATCCGCAAGGAGGACGGTGATCTCGCGCACGCGGTGCAGCTGATGAGCGCGCTCGACAAGGCGGGCCGTACCGCGCTCACCAAGCTCATGGGCGTCGAGGCCGTCGGCGACGATCTCAAGATGACCGAGGTCGGCCCCGACGAGGCCGCCAAGCTGCTCGCGCCCACCAAGGAGCGCGCCGCCGAGTTCTCGAAGCACCACGCGGTGCTGTCGTACGCGATGCGCGTTGGCAAAGAGGTCTACTGGCACCCCAAGAACCCGATGCGCGCCGTGCTGAGCAAGGCGGGCACCAAGGGCAAGTACTCGGTCGAGGTGCACCGCTGGACGATCCTCACCGTCGAGGGCCCGGCCAAGACGCCGCGCGAGTGGCCGCTGCGCGTCATCCGCTTCAAGTCGGACAAGGTCGACACGGGCTGGAAGATCCTGCCCGCGTCTGACTGGAACGCCGAGTAGCTCAGCGCTTGCCCAGCAGCTCTGCGGCGCTGGGCATCTTGAGCTGCGGCAGCACCTTCACGAACAGCTCTTCAGCGAACGGGCTCGCTTCAGTCTCGTGGGCCAGCCGGCGGGCTTCCGCGCGCGCCCGTGCGGCGTCGTCGTTGCGGCCGCGGTTCTCGAGCAGCTCGCCCGTGTACCAGAGGCGACGCGCCCACAAGAGGCGCAGCTCCGGCGTGAAGAGCTGCTGCGCGAAGGTGCGCGCCAGCGTCTCTTTCTTCGCCTCTTTCGCCGCGCCGTCGATGGGCAACACATCGAGCGCGCCGACCTGGCTCGAGAGCACCACGAGATCGGCCTCGCTGGGCGCCCACTCGGCGATCTCGGGCAGCAGGTGCAGCGTGGCGCCGTCGGCACGTGACGCGGCGTCGGTCGGCTCGAGCGGAGGGATCGCCACGTCGGGATCCTGCGGCGTGATACCGAGGCGCTCCAGCGTGTGCCCGACGTCGGTCTGGTACTCGGTCTTGGTGCGCGCGTTCAGCGTCATGGCGCGACCGAGCTCCAGCTTCACGCGCGGGAAGGGCACGAGCATGACGCCCGACCTGGGGTCGGCTTCCAGCTGGCGAAGGCGCGCGCGGTAGAGGTTGCGGTTGGTGCGCTCGCTGCCGATCTGCAGCAGGCCGAACTGGTCGTGCACGATGCCCTGGAAGATCTCGATGCCCTGACCGCCTCGAATCGGCACCGCGAAAAAGAACGCGCGCTCGCCGCTGCCGATCTGGCTCGAGAGCACGCCCAGCAGCTGATTCACCGGAGGCTCGATGGGCGCGTCTTCACGCTTCACGGGCTGCGCTTCCACCGCCACGCCGCTCGACTGCAGCTGGTACAGCGCCTTCTTCGCGAGCCGCGCGTGCGCCTTCGACGACGACTCACGCAGTGAGACCGCGAGCTCCGTGCGGCCAGCCTTCACCCAGGCCTCCAACACCTTCTGTGCGTCGTTCTCGGGGAGCGCCTCGACCTGCGCGGCCGTCATCGTCAGGAAGTCCATGCGGCGGACTGTGCCCGACGGTCAGCGCTTGCGCACGAGGAAGAAGTCGCCCGCTTGCCCCGCAACGTAGAGCTCGCTCTGCAGTAGCGAGCCGAACAGCTGTTCCGGCCGCGGCCCGCGCACCACGAAGTGATCGTACGCGCGGCCTTGCGTGTCCCACCGCATCTCGTTGGGGCGCCACTCGCTGGGGAACGTGGGCGGCGGCTCGCCGCGGTACATGAGCGGGTTGTGCGGCGTCAGCGCGAACGAGAAATTGGTGAGGCCACCGCGCTCTCGCGCCACCACGCACGACGCGTGGAGGTACAGCGGGTGCGTCATCGCGCGCGAGCCGGTGGAATAGATGAGGCCCATCACCTTCGGCTTCGGCCCCGCGTACTGCGCGAGCTCGGTCAGCGCCTTCGATTCAGCGTCGAACGCGCGGAAGGCCTGCACCAGCGGCAACGCCAGCACGAGTGACGCCGCCGCGCCGATGAAGAGGAACCGCCGCGACCAGACCTCGGGCAAGACCGGCACCGCGCACACGAGCAGCGCCGCGAGCAGGTGGGCGTAGCGCGTGTTCAGGTAATACATGTACCCGCGGATATCGAAGGGCAGCGCGAGGTAGAGCACGCCCGCCAACACCGCGAGCCCGACGATGCGCCACCGCGCGATGGGCCCTTCGTCCTGCCGCGGCTTGTCCTTGCTGAACGCGCGCGCGACGCCGATGCCGAGCGCCACCAGCGCGATGAGAAACACGAGGCGCAGCGCGCGTTGATCGCTCCCGTCGTGCGTCATGCCGCCGAGGATGGGGAAGGTCGTGTCGGCGCCGCGCCAGGTCATGAACTCGCCGACGTTCTGATCGAACGACTTCCAGGCGAGGTTCTCCTTCGACAGCATCGGGCCCCACGAGCGCCACGGTTGCCCCGGGGCGATCTCCTGCGGCTGACCGACGCGCAAGCCCACCCACAAGACGAACATCAACACGCCGGGAACGACGCCCAGCAGCGCTGGCACGCGCGCACGCCACGTCTTGCCTTCGGGGGCAGGCGTCGTCAGCAGCAGCAGCGGCAGCGCCACGCCGAGCCACGCGAACGACTGCACGTGAAAGAGCAGCACCAGCACCAGCGAGGCCGCGAGCCAGCCGGCCCAGAAGCGCCGGCGCGGTTGATCTTCGATGGCGCGCACGAAGAGGCCGCAGGTCACCAGCGCCAGCGGCAGCGACGCGCAGTAGTTGATGAAGCCCCAGGCGAACGAGTCTCCGTAGGCGAAGGGCAGGGCCAGCAGCGCGGGCCACGTCGGGCGCTTCAAGCTGCGGAGCAGGAACGCCAGCGCCAGCGGCAGCCCCGCGATGTACGCCGAGAGGAAGACGCGGTTGGCCAGCTCCAGCGGCAGCAGCCAGTTGAGCGCGCTGACGGCGTAGTAGTAGCCGAGGTACGGCGTCAGCTCGGGTCTCCGCGCGAAGACCTCGGGGTAGATCGTCGAGGCGTCGTCGAGCCGGTGCAGCGCCGAGATGAGGTGCAGGTGCTGCGGCAGATCGACGAGCGGCAACGCCTGCGTCACCCACAGCGGCGCGACGCCGCACAGCAACGCGGCCAACCAGACCAACTGCTCGACAGACGGGCGACGCACGGGCCGCGGACCATGATCTGCAGGCGTTCCCTTGGCAAGCGCCGTCGATGTGCGCTAGGCGCCCCGCCCATGCTCAAGACCTTCGCCGTGACGTTCTGTGTGGCCGCGTCGGCCAACGCCGCCACTGTCGAGAAGTCGTTCTTCGGCGCTGCCGAGAAGGCGACCTGCGGTCAGGGCGAGGCGGCCTGTGCGCACCAGCAGAGCAAGAGCAAGCCGTCGGTGAAGCCGGTGATGCTCGCCCCCGTGAAGGGCAGCAAAGAATCGACGCGCCTGCCTGGCACCGCCCGCGTCGAAGCGCGCGGCGGCGTCTTCATCTGACTCACGGCCGCTCGGCCTTCCACAGCAAGAACGGGGCGACGCGCACGCGCTCGAACGCCACGAGGCCAGCGCGCGCTGCGGCGTCGCGCAGCTGCGCTTCGGTGCGCGGGTGCAGCCCGGCGCGCGTGTGCAGCGTCTTCGTGGCGCCGGTCGCTTCGTACGTCGTGGCGACGAAGCGGCCGCCGGGTTTGAGCACGCGCGAGACCTCGCCCAGCAGCGCGTCGAGATCGTCGAGGAAGTGGATGAAGCCGACGGCCACCACCGCGCCCAGCGAGGTGTCCGAGAAGGGCAGCTCCGGCGCCTGCGCGCGCACGAAGTCGGCGGCCTCGGCGTGTTCGCGCACCTGCGCCATGGCCTCTTCCAGCATGGGGCGTGAGAGGTCCATGCCGATGACCGGCACGTCGCGGAAGTCGCGCGAGAGCCGACGCAGCACGAGGCCGGCGCCGCAGCCGACGTCGACGATGGGGCCGGGCGACGCGTCGATGAGGTTCCTGAGCACCGTGTATTCGCTCTCGTGGTCCAGTCGGCCGCGCGTCAGCACGGTGTCGACCGCCGGGCGCACGTAGCGCTCCCACGATCTCGCCACCCACGGGTGCTCCATGGCCTTCTGCAGCGTGGTGCCGCGGGGGCGCTCACCGACGAAATCGATGAGCCCGTCGTTGACGGGGAAGAGCGCACCGCAGCCGAGGCACCGGGCCGGGCCGAAGGCCATCGCGCGATCAGCGACGGGCGCGTCGGGCACCAGGCTTCCGGCGTGACACTTCGGGCAACGGAGCAGATCGAGCGTCTGCCGCCGCATCAGGCCTTCGACACCAGCACCGGCCAGCCGCGCGCCATCGCTTCGCGGAAGAACGCGGCGAGCGAGTGGCGGGTCGCGTTCACCGCGGCCTTCTGCGGGTCGGTGATGTTCTCTTCGCCTTCGGCGCGCGCGGGGTCGAGCTCCACGGTGCTCCCGCAGCGCTCGCAGCGCAGCGAGACAGGGCGCACCAGCGCGACCGGCACGGCGTAGCGGGTGCCACACTGGCAACGCCACAGCTGCGCGCGCTCTCCGGCGTCGCTGCGGGCGAGGGCCACGAGCTGATCGGCGGTGCGCAGCAGCGCGGGCAGATCGTTCGGTGCGTTGGCGTACACGGCGGGTGTGCCGCCGGCGATCAGCTCCAGCGCCCGATCGCGCGCCTTGTAGCCGCGGTATTCCACGCCAGCGAGCGCGTCACCGACCGCGTCGAGGTCGAACGATGTCGGGCGCAGCTCGTCGAACTTCTCGGCCTTCTTCTCTTTGGAATCGATCAGCGCCCAGCCGGGGACCGAATAGAAACGAAACGTCATCAGCTCCACTCCAACATCTGCTTCAGCGGTTTGAGCGCGGCCTCGCCGAGCCCCGGAGGCAGCTCGAGCTTCGGCGTGCGATCGCGCATGCAGCGGTACAACTTTTCCATCGTGTTGAGGCGCATGTGCGGGCACTCGTTGCACGCGCAGCCGTTGTCGGGAGGCGCCGGAACGAAGGTCTTGCCCGGCGACGCTTTCTGCATCTGGTGAATGATGCCGACCTCGGTCACCACGATGAACTTCTGCGCGGCGTCGCGCTGGGTGAACTCGAGCAGGTGCTTGGTCGAGCCGATGAAGTCGGCGTGGCGCAGCACCGCGGCTTCGCACTCGGGGTGGGCGACGACCTTCGCGTCAGGGTGCTCGACCTTGAGCCCGATGAGGTGCTTCTCGCTGAAGATCTCGTGCACCATGCAGCTGCCCGGCCACAGCACCATGTCGCGCCCGGTCTGCTGCATCACCCACCGGCCGAGGTGCTGATCAGGCGCGAAGATGATCGGCCTGTCTTTGGGGATCTTCGAGACGATCTTCACCGCGTTGGAAGAGGTGACGATGACGTCGCTCATGGCCTTCACGGCGGCCGACGAGTTCACGTAGGTGGCGACGAAGTGGTCGGGGTACTTCTGCTTGAAGGCCTTGAACTTGTCGGGCGGGCAGCGGTCCGACAGCGAGCAGCCCGCGTCGAGGTCGGGCAGCAGCACCAGCTTGCCGGGGTTCAAGATCTTCGCGGTCTCGGCCATGAAGTGCACGCCGCAGAACACGATGACGTCGGCGGTCGTCTTCTCGGCCTGCTGCGCGAGCGCGAGGGAGTCTCCGACGAAGTCGGCGACGTCCTGGATCTCACTCTCCTGGTAGTAGTGCGCGAGGATCACCGCGTTCATCTCGCGCTTCAGCTTCGAGATCTCGGCTTCGAGGTCCATTGCGGAGTGCATAGCGCTCACGGCTGTCGATTTCACTGCTCGCGCGACCAGGTGATGGTGGTGCGCTGCACTTCGGACAGGTCGATGTTCGCCCCATGGCTGCGCGTGCTGACGTTCATGGTGCGCGTGTTGACGTACGAGGTCGGCACCAGCGTGCGCGGGTCGGTGACGATGTCCAGCGCGACCGACAGCTCCAGCGCGGTGACGACCAGCTCCGGGTCTTCGGCGCGCAGGCGCAAGGTCTGCGTGAGCTGCGTGGTGAGATCGCCGCGGGGGTCGGGTGTGGCGAGCGCGTGCAATTTCACGCAGCGGGCAGGCGCTTCGCTCGGGGTACACGGCGCTGGCCCCAGGCTGCGCACCTCGAGGCGCTGCATGAGGTTCTCGACGGTCTGCGGCGCGCCTGCTGGCACCATGCGGGCCACGTCGACGTCGAGCGGCGCGGTGCCGCGCAACGTGAGCCCGCGCCAGAGCCCGATGAGCTCGGTCCACTCGGCCAGCGTGGTGTTCTCGACCTGCAATGCGAGCTGCGGGGCGAGCTCGCGCACCTGTCGTTCCGGCCCGCCCGACGTCATCAGCGTGGCGTACGCGAGATCGACCGCGCCCTCGACCTTCGTTGGGGTGCCCACGGCGTCGAGGCGCGTCGTCACCGCGGCCAGCTTCATCGCCAGCGCCGACTCTGAGTCCGGGTCTTCGGTGGGCATGACGTCGCGCACGTCGACCCGGTAGCCACCGTCGGTCGCCTCCACCGTGGTGCGGAACGTGGCTTCGGCGCGCTTCTCTTGCGGCACGCCACGTGCGTCGCGCGTGGTGATGCTCTTGCTTCGGTGACCCTTGAGCGTCATCGCCGCGGGCCAGTCGAAGGTGAGCGTCAGCGGTGTGGTGGTGTCTGCCGGTTGAACCCGCGGCGCGCAGCCCGCGAGCAGCAGCAAGGCGAGCGTGCGCGTCATGGCGTCCATTGGAGCTCGATGTGCCGCGAGTCGGTGAACGTCAGGGGCGCGCCGTTGAGGACGCCTTCGAGCACTGTCACGTCGGTCACCGTCCACTGCCAGGGCACGAGGGTGTCGGGGTCGGTGAGGAGGACGAACTCGCGGCGCCGGGTCGCGCGCTGAAGCGTAGCGTCGCCGCGCGCCATCACCTGGAACAGCTCGGCGGCGTCGGGCGGCGCTTCGGTCTCGGCAAGCGAGTGCAGGCGCACACACCGCGTCGCTCCACCTTCGGTGCAGGCCACGCCGCGCAGCGCCGTCACCGCGCCTTCGTCGTCGCGCCACGCTTCGCTGGTGGTCGACACCACGCGCCCGCGCCAGCGGCCGACCAGCTCGTGCCATTGCAGCCGCGCGTCGTCGGCGAGCTGCTCGTCGATCATGTCGGCGAGGCGGTTGCCGAGCGACTGCATGCCGGCCTTCACGCCGATGGGCCGCGCCGACTTCGCGCGCTCGTAGCTGACGAAGTCACCCGACGAGGTCAGCGCGGTCGTCGCGTCGTGCTGTGTCGCGAGCGCGCGAAACACGGCGTCACCGTCACCGGCCTTCGCGTCGTGGGTCTCGACGACGAAGCCCTGGGGCGTGGCCGCGATGGCCTCGCGGTACGACAGCGACCCTCGCGTCAGCTGTTCGCCGTCGATGTCGACGGTGCGGTGCTCGACCAGAAACGTCGCGGTGCGCTCGAGTGACTGCGGCCACGCGAAGGTGAGGGTGACGGGCGGCTCGGGCCTGACGACCGCGGTCGTGGCGCAGCCAGTGAGCGCCAGCAGCAGCAGCGCGGCGCGCATCAGTCGCCTTCTTCGAGCGTCAGCTGGTAGCTGTCCTGGAAGTTCGCTTCGCGGTTCTTCGCGTCGCGCACCTCGAGCACGTAGCGGCCGGGCTCAGCGGTGTAGCGAACCACCTCAGGGCGGTCGCCCTTCGCGCCGTCGGACGTCTGCACCAGCGTCAGTTTGCCGTCTTCTTCCACGCGGTGGAGGTAGAGGCCGACGTCGACCTTCAAGACGCCGATGACGGTGGCCGTCAGCGCGGTCTTCACCGGGCGCTCGCTCAAGTTCACCAGGAAATAGTCGACGTCCTTCTTCGGGTAGATGGTGCCGCGCACGGGCTTGCCGAACTCCAGCGGCCCAGCGGTGGCGGCCGTGTTGTTCGACTCGCGCTCGACCGAGCCGTCGTCGGGAACGATGGTGGCCGTCAGCCGGTACGATTGATCGCCGTTCTCGTCTTCGCGCACCCACTTGCCGTCGACCTTCTTCGCCGCGGCTTCCACGCGGATGAAGCACACGCCATCGCAGGCGACGCTGTTGAGCTGCTCCGGTTCCTTGCTGCCGCCTTCGTTGGCCTTGAGCAGCGTCTCGTCGGGCTTGCCGTCGACGGCCTTCATCACCGAGAGCTGCAGGTCGACCTTGTCGACGCCCGAGAGCTGCAGCGTGGCGATCGACGGGCCGTCGGTGACGATGCGGAAGTAGTCGACGTCACCCTTGGGGCTCAGGAACCCGTCGCGGTAGCTGTTGGGCGGGAGATCGGTCGCGCGCGAGAGCTCGTCGTTGGGCTCGAACTCCGCGTTGCCGTCGGTGTCTTCCGGCGCGACCGTCAGCGTGTACGAGAGGTCGGCGTTGCCCTTCTTGTTTGCGCTGCGCACGGCCACGTAGATGACGCGGTCGGCGGCGCGCACGCCCACGTTGCGCAGCGAGAGCGGGGCGTTCTCTTTCGACCTGGCTGAGAACAACACGGCCTCGGCCTCGGTGAGCAGCTGCACGTCGGTGGCGACGCCTTCCACCGCGCCGATGTCGATGCGCAGCGCGAGGCGCTTCTCGGCCAGCGGGTTGACGCCAGCGTCATCAGCGCCTGCGTCAGCGACGCCTGCGTCTTCTTCAGGCAGCGGGTCGAGTGAAGGCGGCGGAGCGTCTTCGTCCGCGGGCAGCTCGTAGCGGTACCAGTCGACGTCGCCCGCGTGGCCGACGGTGCCCGAGATGGCCTGGCCCAGCGCCACCGGCGTCGCGTCCACCTTGCGCTCGTTGGGCTCCAGCTCGTAGCCCGGGTTGCGATCGCTGAACTTCGCGGTCAGCACGTACGCGCCGCCGATGCCCTTCTTGAGCGACACCACGCGCACGAAGGTCTTCGATGACACGTCGAGGTTGGGCAGGCGCTCGGTCGCGCCGACGCCGCCCGCGTTCACCGCCGCCAGCACGCCGCCGGTCTCGTCCACCACCTCGAGGCTGACGTCGGCGCCGTTGGGCGCGGTGACCTGCAGATCGACAGTCTTCGGCAGCGCGGCCTTGATCACGTACCAGTCGACGTCGGGCTTCGCGGGATCTGCGCCGAGGTTGGCCTCGACGAGGCTGGTGCCTTCCACCGCCAGCGCCTGCGCGGCCGAGTCGTTGGGCTCGCGTTCAGCCAGCACCGGCGGCCCGGCGTCGATGACCCCCGCGTCGGGGGCGGGCTTCTCACCGCACATGTCGCAGGCGGCGAGGGACACAGCAACGAAGGCAACGAGCAGGCGACGCATAGAACCCATGGGTCATGCCACGCACGTGGAACACCGCAAGCACGCTGCGGATTTCGTGCAGGTGGCGTCGCGGCGGAACACCGGCAGATTGGAAATGTTCCATGGCATAGTTGCCCACATGTCGCTCTCGCTTCGCGTGGTGCCCGTCGTGCTGCTCTCGTCGTCGCTCGTCTTCGCAGGCGGCACTGGCATCGGGTACGCGCAGGCGACCGGCTACTTCAAGCAGGACACCCGGCCCACGCTGTACCAGCCGCTGGGGCTCCTTGATGGCCGCGACGCGACGGCCTGGTGCAGCCCGACGTCAGACCCGCTCAACGAGCTGCTCACCTTCGGCTTCAACACGCCGGTGCGCGTCGACGAGCTGCGCATCAGCTCGGGCAACAACTTCGACGAGAACACGTGGAACGACTTCGCGCGCGTGCGGAAGCTGGTGATCCGCAGCGGCAAGCAGTCGCAGACCATCAACCTCGATGACGCGCGCGGCGTGCAGACGGTCACGCTCAACCCGCCGATGCTCGGCAGCCGCTTCACCGTCGAGATCCTCGATCACCACCCCGCGGAAGACCCCGACGCGTCGGTGTGCATGACCGATCTCGTGTTCGTCACCGACGGCAAGCCGCTCAACGGCGCGTGGCTGACCACCAAGCTCAAGTACGACAAGGCGCAGGCCATCGTCATGGGCACCTGGTACGCGGGCTTCGAAGGCACGCCCGATCGCTACCTGTCGTTCAACTTCGACGGCACGTTCCGCTACTCGTTCGAGCCGTACGACACGACGCGCAACAAAGAGAAGACGATCACCGGCACGTACGACGTCTCGACGTCCCGCCTCGTGTTCGAGACGGGCGGCAAGAAGTACGGCGTGAAGTACTCAAAAGACCCGGGGAAGAAGGGCGGCTTCGCGCTGTCCTTCGACGGGGAGCTCCCTGAAGACCTCAAGGGAGCCTGGCGCTCTCAGCCCTGAGCGGCCTTCTTCTTCTGCTTGGCAGAGAAGCGCGTGAAGAAGTCGATGGCCTCCTTCTTCGCCGCTGCGTAGTCGCTGACCTCCGCGAACTCGCTCTCGAGGAAGATGCCGCCGCACGACTCGCACGTGTCGTAGCTCAGCGGGCTCGATTTCTCGCCGCCGACCACGCGCACGAGGTCCACCTGGCACTCGGAGCACTGACCACACATGGCTTCCGGATCGACCTTCCCCCCGATGCTTTCGAGGCCGGGAAGGTTGTGATGGAGCAGCATGCGGTTGAGGTCTGAAACGTCGACCCACAGCCCACCGCACTCACTGCACTTGCGAAGCGTCTGATCGTCACCTTCGAGATTGACCATCTCGACGCCGCAGCTCGGGCACTCCATTGTGTGGCTCTTCTCCTGTTGGGGTTGAGGTCCGAAAACTAGCGAGCATCGATCATGCAACGCAAGGAGCGTTCACCGTTCCTTCACGCGCTTGATGTCGGCGCCCAGGCCGCGCAGCTTCTCCTCGATGCGCTCGTAGCCGCGATCGAGGTGGTACACGCGGCCGACCGTCGTCTTTCCCTCCGCCGAAAGGCCAGCCAGCACGAGAGAAGCTGACGCTCGCAAGTCAGTCGCCATCACCGGCGCGCCCGAGAGCCGCTCGACGCCGCGCACCACGGCGGTGTGACCGTCGATGGTGATGTCGGCGCCCATGCGCCGCAGCTCGGCGACGTGCATGAAGCGGTTCTCGAAGATGTTCTCGGTGAT
>CAYWON010000001.1:151110-156431 GCA_964459885.1 uncultured Archangium sp. | reverse complement strand
GCCTTCACCTTCGAGAAGCCCGTCGCGGCGAAAGAGCCCACGCCGGCCTTCGGCAAGCCGCTGCACCCGCGCCTGGCGAACTTCGTCGATCTGCACTGGGGCACGCTCGCGGCCTTCGGCTTCGGCATCTTCCTCGCCGAGGCGCTCTTCATCGGCCTGTACCTGGGCGTCGTCGGCAAGGGCTCGGTGCAGGGCGGGGTGGTGCAAGGCGGCCTGTCGCCGGTCTCGGCCTTCCTCGTCGCGTTCGGCGTGGCGCTGCTGGTGGCCTTCGCGAGCGGCTTCCTGGGCGCTGCCAACTCGAAGCGGTTGTCGACGCCCGAGGCCACGCTGGCGCTGTTGTATTTCGGGCTCCCGGTGCCCATCGCGCTGACGGTGATGCACTTCGTGCCCGACCTGATGCTCAAGGTGGGCTACCGGCTGCGCGAGCTCATCTACCTCTCGTCGCTGCTCGGCGAGAACCAGCCCGCGCTCGGCTACTGGCTCGTCACCGTCGCGCTGTTCCTCACGCTCTTCATCGGCATCAGCTTCGGCTTCGTGTCGACCTCGTCAGGCCGGTTGGACCTGCGGCTGTCCTACGAGCTCTTCATCGCCACGCGTCACGTGTCGGTGCTGCGGCCCGGGCTGCTGGGCAGCGTGTTCCTCACGCTCATTCTGGGCGTGGTGCCGGCGCTGGTGCTGTGGGCCATCGTCAGCGCAGCAGAGAAGGCGGTCGAGCGCACGCGCGTGAAGCGGCTCGGTCAGAAAGACCCGCTGCTCGCGGCTGAAGCGCTCAACGAGGCCAAGCGCAAAGAGCAGACGCCCACCGCGTTGATGACGACCATCTCGGTCGGCGGCGTCGGCGTCGGCGTGATGGCGCTCATCATCGTTCTGTCGGTGATGAGCGGCTTCGAGGCCGACCTGCAGAAGAAGATCCTCGGCACCAACTCGCACGGCGTGGTCATGCGCTACGACCCGGAGATGCCGGAGTACGACGACGTGATGAAGAAGGTGCTCGGCGTGCGCGGCATCTCGGGCGCGACGCCGTTCATCTTGAACGAGGTCATGATCTCGTCCGAAGGCAACATCTCGGGCTCGATGATCAAGGGCATCGACCCGGCGACCGTCGGCACGGTCACGGATCTCCCCGAGTACCTCCTGCCCGGCGGCAAGCTCGAGTGGCTCAACGAGCCCGCGGCGATCCAGAAGAAGCGCTTCGGAGAAGGCGCGTTTGACGGGAAGCCCGCGGAGCCGAAGAAGCTGGGTGACGTCGACAAGGGCCCGCGTGACATCGCGCTCGATCCGCTGCTCGACCTGCCGACGCCCGAGAAGGAAGCAGAGGTCGTGTTGCCAGCGATCCTCATCGGTCGTGAGCTCGCCGCCAGCCTGCGCGTGGTGGTCGGCGATCGCGTCAACGTCGTCTCGCCGCTCGGTGGTGAGCTGGGGCCGCAGGGCCCGATGCCCAAGAGCCGACCGTTCCGCGTCGCCGGCATCTTCTACTCGGGCATGTACGAGTACGACTCGAAGTTCGTCTACATCCACCTCCAGGAGGCGCAGACGTTCTTCAACGTGAAGGGCGCCAGCGGCATCGAGGTGAAGGTGAAGGACGTCGACAACGCGCGCGGCACCATGAAGGCCGTGTACGACCTGCTCGACGGCTACCCCTACCGCACCAAGGATTGGGGCGAGATGAACAAGAACCTGTTCTCGGCGCTGCGGCTCGAGAAGCTGGTCATGGGCATCATCTTGTCGATCATCACCATCGTCGCCGCCGGCCTCATCGTGGCCACGGTCGTCATGCTGGTGCTCGAGAAGCGCAAGGAGATCGCCGTGCTCAAAGCGCTCGGCGTGCCCGATGGCGGCATCGTGAAGATCTTCCTCGCCGAAGGGCTGCAGATCGGCGTCGCGGGCGCGGTGCTGGGGCTTATTTGCGGCCTCGCGTGGTGCGTCTTCATCGAGCGCGTGGGCATCAAGCTCGACCCGCAGGTCTATTACATCCCCGCGCTGCCGGTGCGCATCGAGGCCTTCCAGACGGCGCTGGCGGTCATCATCGCCATCCTCGTGACGTTCCTCGCCAGCATCTACCCGGCGCTCAAGGCCTCGCAGGTCGAGCCGGTCGACGGTCTCAAGGCGGAATGATGGCGGCCCCGTTCCTCGAAGTCGAAGACGTCTACAAGTCGTACTTCCTCAACGGCAAACGCATCGACGTGCTGCGCGGGGTGTCGGTCCGCATCGAGCAGGGCGAGCTGGTCTCGCTCATCGGCGCGTCGGGCTCTGGCAAGAGCACGTTCCTCCACGTCGTCGGCACGTTGGACATGCCTGCCTCGGGCACGCTGCGTTTCCGTGGCGAGTCGGTGTTCGACATGAACGACGCGCAAGTCGCCGCGTTCCGGAACAAGTCGATCGGCTTCGTGTTCCAGTCGCACTACCTGCTGCCGGAGTTCACCGCCGAAGAGAACGTGGCGATGCCCGCGCTGCTGCAGCGACAGGACAAGAAGTCGGCGCTCCTTCGCGCGCGCGAGCTGCTGGACCGCGTGGGTCTCAAGGAGCGCGCCGAGCACAAGCCGGGCGAACTCTCCGGTGGCGAGTCGCAGCGCGTGGCGCTGGCGCGCGCGCTGATGCTCAAGCCTGACCTGTTGCTGGCCGATGAACCCACCGGCAACCTCGACCCGACCACGGGCGAGGGCATCCACGCGCTGCTGCGTGAGGTGAACAAAGAGCTCGGCGTCACGGCAGTGGTGGTGACCCACAACGAGGTCCTGGCCCGCTCGATGCCGCGTCGGCTGCGCCTCAAAGACGGCCTCGTCGTCACCGCTACAGAGTGACGTAGAAGCGTGAAATCGCTCGGCGTTTTCCCTCGTATTGAGCGCGGCTTCGTACTTAAAGCGCGCCGCCCTTTGCCGTGAGTTCGCGTGTCTTCGTCATGTTGTCGTGGTTGCTGCTGGCCCTGGTGGCCGGTGCGCTGCCCGCGCGCGCGCAGCTGCTGACCGACGCGCCCGCCAACGAAGACAGCGACCGCATCACCGAGATCCGCGTCGAAGGAAATCGCCGCGTTGAAGCGCAGGCCATCGCGCGGGCGCTGAAGCAGAAGGTCGGCGACGTGTTCGACGGCGGCCGCACCAGCGACGACCTGCGCGCGCTGTGGGCGCTCAAGTACTTCAACGACGTGCAGTTGCTCGTGCAGCGCACGGCGTCGGGCATCGCCTACGTGGTGCGGGTCACCGAGAAGCCGACCGTGCGCTCGGTGCAGCTGCAGGGCAACGACGAGCTGTCGAAGGACGACTTCAAGGACACGCTCGACATCAAGCCGTTCACCATCCTCGACGTCGCGGCCGCCAAGCGGAACGAGAAGAAGATCCTCGATAAGTACCTCGAGAAGGGCTTCTTCCTCGCCGAGGTGAAGCACGAGGTGCGGCCCGTCGACACCGACGGCAAGGAAGTCGACCTCGTGTTCGTCATCGCCGAGCACGCCAAGGTGATGGTGAAGGACATCATCTTCCTCGGCGTGCAGAAGGTGCCGCAGGACGAGCTCAAGTCGGTGATGGGCACGCAGGAAGGCGGCTACCTCTCGTTCCTCACCAGTCAGGGCACGTACCGCGAGGAGCTGTTCCAGCGCGATCTGCAGATCATCCAGATGGCGTACTTCGACCGCGGCTTCATCAACGTGCGCGTCGACAAGCCCATCGTCACGCTGTCGCCCGACAAGCGGTACATCACCATCACCATCCGCGTCGAAGAAGGTGAGAGCTACAAGGTCGGCAAGCTCGACTTCTCAGGCGATCTGCTGGTCAGCAAGGAAGTGCTGCACGCGCTGATGACCAGCAAGGAAAGCGAGACGTTCAACCGCTCGCTGCTGGCCAAGGACATCCAGGCGATCACCGACGTCTATTACGACTCGGGTCACGCCTACGCGAACATCACCCCGGTCACCGCGGTCAACGCCGAGAAGAAGATCATCGACCTCACCTTCGACGTGCAGAAGGGCCCGAAGGTCTACATCGAGCGCATCGACATCGTCGGCAACACCAAGACGCGCGACAAAGTCATCCGCCGGCAGCTGCGCGTGTACGAAGGCGAGCTCTTCAACGGCACCGGCATGCGCCGGTCGAAAGAGAAGGTCACCGCGCTCGGCTTCTTCGAGAGCGTCGAGGTCACCCACAAGCCGGGCTCCGACGGCGAGCACGTCACCGTGCAGGTCGAGGTCAAAGAGAAGTCGACCGGTACCTTCCAGGTCGGCCTGGGCTTCTCGAACGTCGAGTCGTTCATCTTCACCGCGCAGATCGCGCAGCAGAACTTCCTCGGCTGGGGCCAGTCGGTCTCGGCGAGCGCGCAGATCTCCGGTCTGCGTCAGTTCTTCCAGCTCAGCTATTTCGACCCGTACTTCCTCGACACCAACTTCATCTTCTCGATCGACGCGTACCGCACGCAGCTCGACTACTTCGGCTTCGTGCGCGACGCCTTCGGTGGCACGGCGAGCCTCGGCTACTACCTGATCCAGGACGAGATGAGCTTGAACGTCGGCTACACGTTCGAGCGCGTGAACGTGACTGTCGGCAGCCAGGCCACGGGCGCGGTGCTGTCGGGTCAGTTCCGCAGCGGTGTGACGAGCGCGCTGCGCCTCTCGTGGACGTGGGACAAGCGCAACAACCGCCTCTTCCCGTCGAAGGGTTGGCTCTCGTTCGCCTCAGTCGAGACGTCGCCGTTCTTCCTCAATCCGTTCAAGCCGGAAGAGCAATACAACTTCAACCGCTTCACGGCGTACCAGCGCGTCTATTTCCCGTTGCCGTTCGGCTCGGTGTTCAAGATGAACGCGCAGATCGGCTACCTGCAGGAGCACTACCCGAAGCCTGAAGACGGGCGGCGACTGCCGGTCAGCGAGCTCTATTTCCTCGGTGGCATCAACACCATCCGCGGGTACCCGCTGCGTCAGGTGGCGCCGCAAGAGCTGGTGTACGGCGCGCTCGGCCCCGACAGCACCACGAGCTTCCTGCGCGTCGGTGGCAACAAGCAGTTCATCTTCAACGCCGAGCTCGAGATTCCGCTCATCGAGAAGGTCGGTATTCGCGGCGTGCTGTTCTTCGACGCCGGTAACGCGTTCGGCCGCGGGGTCCCGTTCTTCCAGCAGGACCCCGACAACCCGCAGGTCACGCCGCTCGGGCTGCTGTACTCGGTCGGCTTCGGTATCCGCTGGTTCTCGCCCATCGGCCCGCTGCGCTTCGAGTGGGGCATTCCGCTCACGCGTCGCCCGAGCGATCAGCCGATTCAGTTCGAGTTCAACATCGGCAACTCGTTCTAAGGCCTCACAGGCGCATCACCAGCGCCGCGATGCCCATGCCCAGCAGCGT
>CAYWON010000001.1:0-151010 GCA_964459885.1 uncultured Archangium sp. | reverse complement strand
CCGTTCACGTAGATGCCGTTCATCGACGACGTGGCGGGCTCCAGCACGAAGTCCTTCCCGCGCTTGTGCAGCGTGGCCTGCTGGCGGCTCACCGCGCGGTCGCGAATGCGAATGGCGGCGTCGTCAGCGCGGCCGATCGAGTTGCGCTCGAAGGCGATGGGGAAGACGCGGCCCTGATCGGTGCCGGTGACGCACGTGAAGGTGGCGGCGCGCGTGTCCTGCACGGGCACTTCACCGCCTGACAGCAGCTGCTCGGCGACGAACGCGGTGTCGATGTTCTTGCGCGACTCGCGCTTCTTGGCGTCGACGACGCGGCGGATGACGACGTCGTTGGGCAGCTTGAGCTCTTCATCGGCCACCACGAGCCGCGGAATGCGCGCCGGGAAGAGCGAGCTGCCGATGCGCACGGAGCGCTGCGAGGTGACGCTGAGCTGCTCGCCTGAGAGCACCAGCGTCAGCAGCGCGTGCGGCAGCCCCTCGATGCGGATGTGATCTTTCGCGCCACCGCCGATGGTGAGGGTGCCGTCGGCGAGGTCGACGCGGGTGGCTTCGGCGTTCCAGATGATTTCGATGAGCATGGCGGGGCCGTCGCAAAGCAGGCGCGATGCCGTCTCGAAGTGCGCGAAATGACTCAGGTCTACTTCTCGGCGGGTCCACGCGCCGAGAGCGCATAGTCTCCGCGCCGCGATGCGTCTCTCAGCTCTGTTGTGTGCAGCTCTGGCGGTGGCCGGTTGTCGTGATGAACAGGCGGGCCCGCGCCCCAAGGCGGCTCAGCGTCCGTCGGCTCCCGCGCCAGCGCCGTCAGCGCCCGGCCAGGTGCAGGCCCTCGACGCCGCGCCGTCGACCTTCACGTACACCAGCGGCGCGACGTGGGGCGGCGGCGCCGTCACCTACCTCGGCAGCATCGTCGAGCCGGTGAAGCCGAGACCTGGTCAGCAGGTGCAGCTCCGCCACTACTTTCGCGCCGACAAGCCGGTGCAGGGCGCGCCGTGGCGGTTCTTCATGCACGTGATGGATGACGCCACCAGTCAGCAGGTCGGCAACCTCGATCACGAGATCCAGCAGGGCGCGGCGCCGCTGGGCACCTGGCCACAGGGCAAGATCATCGAAGACGTCCACGGCTTCCAGATGCCGGGCAACTTCAACGGCGTGCTGCGCCTGTACCTCGGCTTCTGGAACGACTCGGGCCGCCTGGTGGTCGACACGGCGCAGCTGTCTGACGGTCAGAGCCGCGTCATCGGGCCGAAGCTCGAAGTGGGCGACGTGAAGCCGCTGCCCGAGTACGCGATGGCCCGCGCCACGAAAGCGCCTGTCATCGACGGCAAGCTCGACGACGAAGTGTGGGCCAGCGCCAGAGAAGTGCCGCTGACGCGAAGCTTCGACGGTGGCCCCATCACGCGGAAGACGACGTTCCGCATGCTGTGGGACGACGCGTTCCTCTACGTCGCGTTTCGCGCCGAAGACCCCGACGTGTGGGGCTCGCTGAAGAACAAAGACGACGCCATCTACAACGAGGACGTGGTGGAGGTGTTCCTCGACGCCAACGCCGATGGGCGCACGTACAACGAGCTCCAGGTCTCGCCGCACAACGTGAACTTCGACGCCAGCTTCGTGGCCCGGCGCAGCGACCTCGCTGAAGCGATGAAGTGGGAATCAGGCATGAAGACCGCGGTCTTCGTGAAGGGCACGCTCGACGACGACAGCGACACCGACGAGTACTGGACGGCCGAGATGCAGATCCCCATCGCGAACCTGAACACCGTGCCGCGCACGCCGCCGCAGAAGGGCGATCGCTGGCGCTTCAACGCGTACCGGCTGGAGCACCTCTCACGGCGCACCAGCATCGAGGGGCAGTCCTTCTCGCCCCTCTTCGTCGGCGACTTCCACGCGCTGCCGCGGTTCGGCTGGCTCGTGTTCGACTGAGTTATTCGTCAGCGGCCGGCGGCGTCGATGAGATGCCCCAGATGTCCTTCGCGTACTCGCGGATGGTGCGGTCTGACGAGAAGAAGCCCATGCGCGCGACATTGATGACGCTCGAGCGCCACCAGGCCTTCGGGTCGGCGTACTTCTTCGCGACCGCTTCCTGCGCCTTCACGTAGGCGTCGAAGTCGGCCAGCACCAGGTAGCGGTCTTCGTTGATGAGCGAGTCGACGAGCGGGCGGAAGAGGCCCTTGTCTTCAGGCGAGAAGAAGCCCGAGGCCACGAGGTCGAGCACTTCTTTCACCTCGGTGTTCGTCTCGTAGATCTCCCGGCCGGTGTAGCCGCGCGCGAGCGTGGCGCTGACCTCTTCAGCGGTCTGGCCGAAGAGGAAGAAGTTCTCGTCACCGACCGCTTCACGGATCTCGATGTTGGCGCCGTCGAGCGTGCCGACCGTCAGCGCGCCGTTCATCGCGAACTTCATGTTGCCAGTGCCGGAGGCCTCGAGGCCGGCGGTGCTGATCTGCTCGCTCACGTCGGCCGCGGGAATGATGCGCTCGGCCAACGACACCCGGTAGTTGGGGATGAAGTTCACCCGCAGGCCGGTGCGCGCGGCGTCGCTGTTCACGACCTCGCCGATGCCCGTGATGAGGCGGATGATCTGCTTCGCGGTGCGGTAGCCCGGCGCGGCCTTGGCGCCGAAGAGGAACGCGCGCGGGTGAATGAGCGTCTTCGGATCGACGCGCGCGCGCTTCCACAGGTAGATGATGTGGAGCGCGTTGAGCAGCTGCCGCTTGTATTCGTGCAGGCGCTTGATCTGCACGTCGAAGATGGCGCCCGCGTCGAGCGAGGTCCACATGACGTCGCGGAGGTGGTTGGCGAGGTCGACCTTGTTGGCCAGCTTCGCTTCCTTGAACTGGCGCACGAACTCCGCGTCGTCAGCGAACTTCTCGAGGCCGGCGAGCTTGTCGAGGTCCTTCGCCCAGCCGTCACCGATGGCCTGGGTGATGAGCTTCGCCAGCCGTGGGTTGCACGCCAGCAGCCAGCGGCGCGGCGTCACGCCGTTGGTCTTGTTGTTGAAACGCTCGGGGAACATCTCGGCGAAGTCGTCGAGCACGTCTTCCTGCAGCAGCTTGCTGTGCAGCGCCGCCACGCCGTTGACCGAGTGGCTGCCGACGGTGGCGAGGTAGCCCATGCGCACCTGCTTCTCGCGACCCTCTTCGATGAGCGACATGCGCTCCACGCGCTCCGCGTCGAACGGCCAGCGGATCTGCACAGTGCGCAGGAAGCGGGCGTTGATCTCGTAGATGATCTGCAGGTGCCGCGGCAGCAGCCGCTCGAACAGCGCCACCGGCCACTTCTCGAGGGCTTCGGGCAGCAGCGTGTGGTTCGTGTACCCGAACGTGGCGTGCGTGATGGACCAGGCCTCGTCCCACGGGAGGCGCTTCTCGTCGACGAACACGCGCATCAGCTCGGCGATGGCGATGGCCGGGTGCGTGTCGTTGAGCTGAATCGCGACCTTCTTCGGGAACTGCACGAAGTCGGTGTGGGTCTTCAGGTAGCGCCGCATGATGTCGGCGATCGAGCAGGCGACGAAGAAGTACTCCTGCTTCAGGCGCAGCTCCTTGCCGGCCTGGTTTTGATCGTTCGGGTACAGCACCTTCGAGATGACCTCAGAGTCGTTCTTCTCGACGACGCTGCGCTCGTAGTCGCCGTCGTTGAAGAGCGCGAAGTCGAACTCCGCCGACGCGCGCGCCTGCCACAGCCGGAGCGTGTTGACGGTCTTGCCGCCGAAGCCCGCGATGGGCGTGTCCCACGGCACGCCGAGCACCGTCTTGCCGCCGACCCACTGTGAAGCGACGCGGCCGTCGGGCAGCTGCGTCTGCTCGACGTGGCCGTAGAAGCGCACGGGCACGGTGCGATCGGGGCGCACCATCTCCCACGGGTTGCCGAACTTGAGCCACTCGTCGGCGCGCTCGACCTGGTACCCGCGCAAGATCTCCTGGCTGAAGATGCCGAACTCGTAGCGGATGCCGTAGCCCACGGCGGGCATGTCCAACGTGGCGAGCGAGTCGAGGAAGCACGCGGCGAGACGGCCGAGGCCTCCGTTGCCGAGGCCCGCGTCGGGCTCCATCTCGAGCAGGTTGGTGAGGTCGACGCCGAGGTGCCGCAGCGCTTCGCGCGTCTGGTCCCACAGGCCCATGTTGATGAGGTTGTTGCCGAGCGCGCGACCGAGCAGGTACTCGGCCGAGAGGTAGTACGCGCGCTTCACGTCGTGCTGGTAGTAGCGCCGCGCCGTCTTGACCCAGCTCTGCGCGAGGCGATCTCTCACCGTCAGCGCGAGCGCCGTGTAGCGGTCCCACGGGCTGGCAGAATCGAAGTTCTTCCCGCGGGTGAACTCGACGTGTTCGACGAAGGCGCGACGGAGTGCTTCGGGGGAAGAGCCGGTACGAGCGTCAGAAGCCATGACGCGCGTTTAATGCACAGCCGTCAGCAGACGAACGGAAAGCTACTGGGCCGTGGCGACGGGCCGGGCCAGCAGCTTCGTGGCGGCGTCGGCGATCTTCTCTTTGAAGTCGGCGAGCAGCTCTTTGGGCAGCGGGTCGGCGCGCGGGAAGTTCTGGTTGAGCGGGTTCGACCACTTGCCGCCGCGCTTGAGGCCGAAGTGGAGGTGCGGCCCGGTGGTGTACTTGCCGGTGTTGCCCGACTCGGCGAGCACCGTCTTCTGCGCGATCTTCTGGCCCACCTTCACCAGAATCTTCGAGAGGTGCATGTAACAAGTCTCGAAGCTCATCACGTGCTTGATGCACACGATGTTGCCGCCGCCTTCGTCCCAACCAGCGCGCGTCACCGTGCCGTCAGACACCGCCCACACCGGCGTGCCCACCGGCGCGTGGTAGTCGACGCCGTTGTGGTTGCCGACGTAGTTCAGCACCGGGTGAAACCGGCTGCCGAAGCCGCTGGTGACGTGCGCGTACTTGAGCGGTGACTTGAGGAACGTCTTGCGCGCCGAGAGCCCGTCTTCGGTGAAGTAGGTCTCGACCCCGTCAGGCATCTGGTAGCGGAACGAGCGCTTGGTGCCGACGGTGCTGCCGACGTACTCGGCCGCCAGCACACGGCCGTACGAGAGCGTGCGGCCCTTGTGCAGGGTCTTCTCGATGACCGCGCGCATGCGGTCGCCCTTCTGCACGTCGCGGTAGAAATCGACGTCCCACGCAAAGACGTCAGACAGCGTCACCGCGATGTCGGGGCTCTCTCCAGACGCGACGGCCGCGTTCCACAGGTTCGACTCGACGGTCAGCTCGACGACGTCGACGCGCTGCTCGCGCTCCAGCTCGCGCTTGCGGCCGACGTAGTGCTCGCCGTCGCGGCGCACTTGCCAGGCAGTGGTGAGGCTGCGCCGGTAGTCGAGCACGTCGAGCTGCCCGTGGCGGAACACGAAGCGCAGCTGATCGCCGGGGCGCGCGTGCTTGAAGTTGAAGTCTGCGGCCGCCAGCGCGCCGTGCAGCGCGTTGACGGTCGAGTCGTCGAGGCCCGCTTCGTAGAACGCCTTGGCGACGGTCTGGTTCTTGTCGAGGCGACGGTTCTTGATGAGCGTCGAGTCTTGCGCGCTCAGAAGGAGGCCCGTGAGGGCGACGGCAGCCAGCATGACGCCGCACCTTACGGGAGCTTTCAGCGCGACGCTGCTTCGCGGCTCACTTTTGTGCGGCGCGCGCGCGCAGGGCTGCGCCGAGCTCAGCCACGTGGCCGTATTGCCGCGCGAAGCGGTCGGCTTCCTTCGCGGTCAGCTGGCCCACGAGCGGCTTGAGAGCGCCGTAGTGCTGCTTGTCTTTGTTCGCGAGCACGTCGCCGAAGAGCAGGGCGGCCGACGAGAGCGACGCGGCGAGCTGCTCAAGCTGCTTCGGCTGGCCGGCCAGCACCGACAGCGCGGCGCGGCTCAGGCTCCTGGTTTGATCGTGGCTCGTCAGCACCTCGTCACCGCGCACGTGCGGAGCCAGCTTCGCGGCGTCGGCCTTGCTCAGCGACACGCCGTCGTGCACCAGCTCGAGCGCCAGCTGCGCGTCGCCCGACTTGATGGCGTCCTTCATCAAGAGTGCCTTCAGGCCTGCAGAGTCGGCGCCAACGCAACGGAAAGGTCAGAGCTCGATCTTCTTCTCGGTGAAGCTCTCGCCGTCGTGGCGCAGCAGGTGATTCTTGCCCTCGACCTTCGTCACGATGCCGACGGGCCGCTTCCACAGCTGCTGCAGGTTCTTGAGCGTCTCGCGCGCGTAGTTCGGGTCGAGGTCGTTGCCGTCGTGCTTGTGCGACAGCAACAGCTCGCCCTTGTTCTCGTAGTTGGCGTCGACGACGTCGATGACCGGCTGGCCGAAGTTGGTGAGCGACTGCAGCAGCTTGTTCTTCACCTTCTTGAACTCGCGGGTGGCGATCTCCCACGTGTTCTTCTTGTCGTTGAAATTGAAGACGAAGAGCTTCTGCTCGATCGCGAACTCCGGCGTCAGGAACGCGTCGATGAAGGTGATGTCGTTGTAGTGCTTGCGCACCTCGAAGATCTTCTCGCGGCCGGCGCCAAGGTTCTTGTTCCAGCTGCGGCGCGCGCGCAGGTCGTCACACTCTTCCCATTCCTTGCCGAAGCGGCCCTTGTTCCAGCGCTCTTCGATGTCGCGGTAGAGCTCGATGCCCAGCTTGTAGGGGTTCAGCTTGCCCTGCTGCGTGGCCATCGTGCCGGAGTGGTGATCGGCGTAGTCGATGATCTCGTGATCCTTGAGCGCGCGCGTCGTCATGATCGTCGAGTGCCAGTAGCTGGCCCACCCTTCGTTCATGATCTTCGTCTGACCCTGCGGCGCGAAGTAGTAGGCCTCTTCGCGCACGATGCTCAGGATCTCATGCTCCCAGTCATCGAGCGGCGCGTGCTCCAGGAGGAACTCGAGCACGTCGCGCTGCGGCCGCTCGGGGAACTTCTTCTGCTGCGCTTTCTCGTCTTCGACCTTCTTCTTCTGCGCGTCGACGAACTCGCGCGGGTTCATGTACGGCCGCATGTAGTCGCGGTCGACGCGAATGCCCTCGGCGCGCTGGTTGACCTGCTGCTCGGCCACCTTGGGGTCGGGGTTGCGCTTGATGTGCGGCGCGTACTGGTCGATCAGGTTCTCGAGTGACAGCGCCACGTCGATGAAGTCTTCGACCTTCTCGACGCCGATCTTGTCGATCCACCGGCGCACGCGAGTGGCGTGGTTCGCCATCTCGTCCATCATCTTCCGGTTGGTGAACTTGAACGTGAAGTTGTTCTTGAAGAAGTCGTTGTGGCCGTAGACGTGGGCCATCACCAGCTTCTGATCGACCTCGGCGTTGGCCTCGAGCAGGTAGGCGTACGACGGGTTGTTGTTGATGACGAGCTCGTAGATCTTCGAGAGCCCGTACTCAGACGACTTCGAGAGCTGCTCGTATTCCATGCCCCAGCGCCAATGCGGGTAGCGCGTGGGGAAGCCACCGTACGCGGCGACCATGTTCAGCTCTTCGGTGCTCAGGACCTCGAAGACCTGATCGAAGAAATCGAGGCCGAACGCGCGCGCGTAGCCTTCGATCTCGTTCTTGATGTCCTGCAGCCTGGGCGTCAGTGACTTGGGCATCGTGTCTATTTTCCGCGGCCGAGGAAGTCCTTGATCGACGCGTAGATGCCGTCCTTGTCGGCGATCTCGCTCAAGCTGACCTTGTCGTTGTCGCCGAGGTGCTCGCGCAGGTCCTTGATGAACTGACCCGAGCCGTAGGGCGACTCGACCTGGCCGTAGGCGAACTGGTTCACGTCGCTCAAGACGTCTGACTTGAGCAGCTCGATGCACTGCCGCGTGTCGTCGGCCGACCAGTTGTCGCCGTCAGAGAAATGGAACGGGTAGATGTTCCACGAGCTCGCCGGGTAGTCGGCCTTGATGATGTCGCGGCACAGCTTGTACGCGCTCGAGATCATCGTGCCGCCCGATTCACGCGTGTGAAAGAAGGTCTCTCGGTCGACCTCACGCGCCACGGCGTCGTGAATGATGAACCGGGTCTCGATGCCTTTGTATTGAGCCTTCAGCCACGTATCGAGCCAGAAGCTCTCGATGCGCACGATCTCCTTCTGCTCGTCGCCCATCGAGCCCGAGACGTCCATCATGTAGATGATGACGGCGTTGGTCTCCGGCAGGTTCTCCAGCTTGAACGTGCGGAACCTGATGTCCTGCTTGATGGGGATGATGACCGGCTTGTCCGGGTTGTAGGTGCCGCTGGCGATCTGCCGCTTCATCGCTTCCTTGAAGGTGCGCTTGAAGTGGCGGAGCGACTGCGGGCCCACGTTGTTGATGCCGGTGTACTTGATGCGCGTGGTGACGATCTTCTCGCTGCCGCGGTGCTCGATGTTCGGCAGCTGCAGCTCTTCACCGAGGATCGCCGCGAGCTCGTCGAGCGAGACGTCGACCTCCAGCACGTGCTGGCCTTCACCTTCGCCGGCCTTGCCGCTGCCGTCGCCCGGCTGCGGCTGGCCTTGACCGATCTGATCGCCGGGGTTGCCTTCGCCCTGGCCCACGCCGCCTTGCCGTGAGCCGTGTTTGAAGTGCGGCACATCGATGAACGGCACGGGGATGGAAATGAAGTCCTTCCCCTTCTTGCCGAGCATCTCGCCCTGCTGAACGTACTTCTTCAGGTTCTGCTTAATCTTCCCACGGACGATCTGTTTGAACCGGCTGTGGTCTTGATCGATTCGCAGGGCCACGTCGTCATTCCTTCGCGTCGCCGCGAGCGAAGATGCTCGCCACGAAGTTGAGGACGTCGGTCGCCGACTCTTCGTCGTAACCGAAGTTCTTGATGAGCCTGCTCTTCACGACGTCGATCTTCTCCTGGGTGTCCTTGTCGACGACGGAGCTGACGAGCGTCTTGAGCTTGATGCTGTCCTTCTGGTCTTCGAACAGCTTCAGCTCGAGCGCCTTCTGCAGCCGCTCGTTGGTGCGCCAGTTGAACGTCTTGCCGTCGATGGCGAGCGCGCCGATGTAGTTCATGATCTCGCGGCGGAAGTCGTCTTTGCGCGAGTCGGGGATGTCGATCTTCTCTTCGATCGACCGCATCAGGCGCTCGTCGGGCTCTTCGTAGAGGCCGGTGTACTTGTTCTTGATCTTCTCCTTCTGCGTGTAGGCCTTCACGTTGTCGATGTAGTTGCTGCACAGCTTGGCGATGGCGTCTTCGTCGGCCGAGATCGCGCGCTGCACTTCGTTCTTCACGATGTCTTCGTATTCCTGCTTCACCACGTTCAAGAGCTCGCGGTACTTCTTGCGCAGCTCTTCGCTGGCGATGAGCGAGTGCTGCTTCAAGCCCGTCTCGAGCTCGTTGAGCACCATGAACGGGTTGATGCTCGACTCGCTCTTGTCGCTCACCAGCGCGTTGCTGATCTTGTCCTGGATGTAGCGGGGCGAGATGCCCTCGAGGCCCTCGCGCAGCGACTCCTTGCGGAGCTCCTTGATGTTGTCCTCGGTGAAATTCGGGAGCGTCTTGCCGTTGTAGAGCTTGAGCTTCTGGATGACCGAGAGGTTGTGCTTCTTGGGCTCTTCGAGGCGCGTCAGCACGGCCCACATGGCCGCCATCTCGAGCGTGTGCGGCGCGATGTGCTTGCCGCGAATGCGCGTCGCGTTGAACTCCTTCTCGTAGATCTTGATCTCCTCACCGAGCTTCGTGATGTACGGGATGTCGATCTTGATGGTGCGGTCTCGCAACGCCTCCATGAACTCGTTGCTCTCGAGCTTCTTGAACTCAGGCTCGTTGGTGTGACCGATGATGACTTCGTCGATGTCGGTCTGCGGGAACTTCTTGGGCTTGATCTTGTGTTCCTGCGTCGCGCCGAGCAGGTCGTAGAGGAACGCCACGTCGAGCTTCAGCATCTCGACGAACTCGATGACGCCGCGGTTCGCCACGCAGAACTCGCCGTCGAAGTTGAACGCGCGCGGGTCTGAGTCGCTGCCGTACTCGGCGATGCGGCGGTAGTTGATGTCGCCGGTGAGCTCTGTGGAGTCCTGGTTTTTCTCGTCTTTCGGCTGGAACGTGCCGATGCCGACGCGGTCCTTCTCGCTGAACACCAGGCGGTGCACGCGAATGTGGCCGAACAGCTTCGAGAGATCGCCCGAGTAGTGCTGCAGCAGCAGCTTGAAGATGAGCCGGCAGTGCGGGTTCAGCTCACCGAGCTCGGGGATCGCGAAGCCCGACGACGGCGGCGAGATCTCTTCGAACAACTTCCCGCGCATCTCGCGGGGAATCAGCTTGAGCGGCTCTTCGTGCAGCGGCGAGCGGATCTGCCCCGAGAGCACCGAGCCATCAGCCAACGTCAGCTTCTCGGGGAAGTTCCACGAGTAGGTGTAGACCGCGCCTTCCGGCGTCTTCGAGTAGTCCTCGATGCCGCGCTTCAAGATACGCGCGATGGTCGACTTCGACGAACCGACGGGGCCGTGCAGCAGAATGACGCGCTTCTCGGCGCCATAGCCGTGCGCGGCGGCCTTGAAGACGTTGACCAGCTTCATCAGCGGCACGTCGAGGCCGAATACCGCGTCGCGGCCACCGTTCTTCTCGTCGCTGAAGAAGTGGTAGCGAACGAGTCGCTTCTTGTTGTCGATGTACTCGGTCTTCCCGTGGCTCAGAATCATGTCGTAGACGCGCTGGTACGCCGTGCGCGTCACGCGTGGATTCTGTCGGACGAGATCGAGGTACTCGTCGAAGCTGCCTTCCCAATTCAGCGTCTGGTACTCGCGCTTGTCCTGGAGTGCGGCGATCTTCTGCGACCAGCTGGTGCTCATGTCGGTAGGTCCCTTGCCCGGTGCGGCCAGTGATTCAGGTCTCCCCCGTCGCGGGTTCGGACCGCGGATGCAGCGCGGGGCGAGGAACTGGAGCTGATGAAAGCAGAACGACGACGCGCTTGGGAACGGTCAGTTTTCTACCCACACGACACGCAAGTCGTACCAGGTCACCGATGGCGCGAGTCCGTGCACGCGCGTCTTCGCGGCGTCGAGCGATTGTCGTGAAGTCATGAAGAGATACGGCTGATCGGCGTACAGCTGCGCGTGAAGCGCTCGCTGCAACGCACGGCGCTTCGCTTCGTCGAACTCACCGCGCACCTGCTCGATCAACCGATCTGCTTCAGGGCTCGCGTAGCCCACCCAGTTGGCGCCGCCGTCGATCTGCGACGAGTGGAACATGGGGAAGAGGTCTTGCTCGGTGTCGAACTCGGTCCACAGTCGGCTCACGACCTCGAAGTCGCGCTTCGCGACGCGCGCCGAGAGCGATGACGCTTCGACCTTTTCGATCTCGAGGTCGATGCCCACGGGCTTGAACTGCTCCTGCAGCATCGGCACGAGCTTGCTCAAGCGCACCTGCGTCGACGGCAGCAAGAAATGGAAGCGCAGCGGCGCGCCATCGCGCTCGAGCACGCCGTCGCCATCGCTGTCGGTGAAGCCGGCGTCAGCGAGCAGCGCGCGCGCCGTGTCGGGCGAGAAGGGCAGGGGCTTCACGTTGGGATCGCACGAGGCGCTGCCCTGGAGATACGGACAGACGGTCGGCACTTCGAGATCGAGATCGACGATGCGGGTGATGAGCTTCGCGTCGTAGAGATGCGCGAGCGCGCGTCGCACGCGCACGTCGGCGAGATCGGCGCGCGCCTGGTTCCAGCCGACGTACGAGTAGCTGTTGTCGAGGCTCTTGATGCGGTTCCACCCGGTCTGCGCCCACGGCTTCGACTCGATGGAGCGCCAGAGCTGCGGCGTGATCGACGTCATGAGATCAAACTCGCCGCGCTCGAACATCGCGCCAGCGGCGGTGTGGTCCTTCACGAAGCGGAACACGATGCGATCGACGTACGCACGACCGCCTTCCCGGCGCGTCAGCGTCAGTGACTGGCCGCGTTCCCACGCGGCGACGACGTAGGGGCCAGTGCCGATGGGCGCGGCCGCCAACGTCGCCCAGTCACCCGCGAGCTGCTTCGCGGAGAGCACCGGCACGCCAGCGAGACTCCGGAGCGCGAAGGGAGAAGGCGCGCTCCACGTGAGCTGTACGGTGCGCGCGTCGACGGCCGTCCACCCCGCGAGGCCCGCGAAGTTGCCGCGCAGCGCGCCAGTGGGGTGCTTGCCGCCCATCATCGCGTCGAAGGTGGCGATGACGTCGTCGGTGGTCAGCGCCGCGCCATCAGAGAAGGTCGCGCCTTCGCGCAGCGTGAAGGTGGTGAGGTGGTGATCGTCGCTGTCGCTCCAGCTCGAGGCCACGCCACCGACCAGCGCGCCGTCTCGGTTGATCTCGATCAGCGGCTCGACGACGAGGCCCTTCGTCATGCGGCTGACCCAGCCATCGCGGCAGCGGTCTTCGAGCAGGTTGAGGCAGGCGGGCTCGTTCATCACGCGCACCGTCAGCGCGCCGCCGGGCTTCGGCGTCCCGCGCTCTGGCGGCAGCTTCCCGTCGAGCCAGTCCTGGCTGATCTGTACGGCAGGCGGGCCGGCATCGACTGACGACTTCGAGCGACAGCCGACCAGCGACACGAGCGTCAGAAACACGAAGAGCCGCACGCTTCGCAGCGTAGCGGCTCCCGGTGCGACGTCAGTCGTGGAACTTCAGATGACGTTCAGATCGCGCGGCGCGTTCATCGCGACCACGTACTTCGCGAAGTTCTCTTCGGGCATCGAGCGCAGCACGCCGTACGGATCGCGGAAGTTCACGCGACCGTCCTTCACCGAGTCGAGCGTCACTGCGTGGTTGAAGTCGCCCTGATCGATCTGCAGCACGATGGGGCGGTTCTGCGCGCCGCGCGCGGAGTAGTTGCGGATCTTCTCGAGCGCCTTCGCGCCTTCGGCTTCCGTCGCGAAGTTCTTCGACTCGTAGTTGATGCCGAAGAGCTGACGCAGCACCTGCGTCTGCTGCGCCGGCTTGAGGCCGCGCTGTTCTGCGCCGGTCTTCTGATTCACCGACTTCTGCGCGTAGGGGTCGAACTGCGAGTCGCGGCCGTTGCCGTACTCCATGGCCGCGTTCTGGAAGACGGTGTGGCTCACCGAGCGGCCGTCGCGCGCGCCCGTTTCGCCGGCTTCGAGCACCAGGTCGCCGCCGTTGCGCATCTCGGTGCGGCCGGCGGGGCCCGTGAGGTCGGCCATCAGGCGCGTGTATTCACCCGGCTCGTCAGCGACCAACTCGAACTGCATCGAGGTGACCGTGCACGTCGGCGCGTCGCCCTGGTCGATGCGGTTGGGGTTCGCGATGTCGCGCAGCACCGACTCGAGCACCTCCGCCTTCGTGGTGTCGCCAGCGGCTGCGGTGTTGAGCGGCTCCGACGCGAGGCGGGCGAGGTTGGCGAGCGTGGTGTTGCCCTTGCCGTCGACGTCGCTGAGCGCTTCCGGCACCTTCTCGAGGATCGCGCCGACCAACGACGCGACCTGATCGTTGCCGCCCTTGAGCACCTGGCCAAGCTGTTCTTGCTGCGTGGCCGACAGCTTCAGCGACTTGGCGAAGTTCGCGACCTGCGAAGCCACGGAGCCCGAGCCGGAGAGGAACTGCGGCGTCTCGAGGCGCTCGAAGATGGCGTTGCGCAGTGCGAGGCTGTCGTCGGTGTCGTTGCGGCCCACCAGCGCGTCACGCACGGCGTCGTCAGACGACAGGTGACCGATGGTGTCATCGGCGATGCTGCCGTTCTTCTTCCGGCCGATGCTGTCGTCGGGGATGCTGTCGCGCTTGATGGTGTTGCGCGAAGGCACCGTCGTGAAAGTGCTGGTGTTCGAATAGCCCGGCGCCACCGGCGTGGTCGCGGGCTGCGAGGGCACCGGCGTGGTGTTCGGGCGCACCGGCGTCGTCAACGTCGGACCAGTGGTGACCGGCGTCGTCGGCACACGAACCGTGGAGAATTTCGGGTCGATGGGCATGTTCATTACATTGTCGCACGGGGCCCCGAGTTGTTGCGTGCCTGAAAATGCCCGTGAAATCGGCGTTTTCCGCTAACTTACGAGGCCTCCGTGGATGCATTCGGCCGTTACACTCTCCTCAAACGCCTTGGGGCAGGCGGCATGGGTGAGGTGTTTCTCGCGCGCGTGGGCGACTCAGCCGACACGCTGGTGCTCAAGCGCATCCTCCCGCATCTGACGGAGAACCCGCGCTTCTTGCGGCTGTTCCTCGACGAGACGCGCATCGCGTCGCGGCTCGTGCACCCGAACATCGCGCAGATCCACGAGCTCGGTGAGGTCGACGGCACGTGGTTCGTCGCGATGGAGCATGTCGACGGCAAAGATCTTCGCGAGATGCTCAAGCGCACGCGCGAGGTCGGCCACCACGTGCCGATCGAGGTCGCGGTCGCTGTCGGCGTGGAGATCGCACGCGGCCTCTCGCACGCGCACGCGGCCACTGACGCGCAGGGTCGCTCGTTGCGCGTGGTGCACCGCGACGTCTCGCCGCACAACGTGCTCATCGGTCGCAACGGCGACGTGAAGTTGATCGACTTCGGTGTCGCGAAGGCCGCCAACAAGTCGGTGCAGACCGGCACCGGCATCTTGAAGGGCAAGTTCCCGTACATGTCGCCGGAACAGGCGAACGCGCAGCCGGTCGACCCGCGCACCGACGTGTTCGCCCTGGGCATCGTGCTCTGGGAGATGTTGTGCGCGAAGTACCTGTTCCGCGGGAAGACCGACGCCGCGACGCTGAAGTTGGTGCGCGAGGCCCAGGTGCCTGTGCCGTCGACGCTGCGCGACGACGTGCCTGAAGCGCTCGATCGCGTGCTGCTCAAGGCGCTCGCGAAGAGCCCAGACGAGCGCTACGCGACGGCCGAGCTGTTTCGCGAGGCGCTGGCGGGCGTGCTGTCGAACCTCGCGCCGCCAAACCTCCCGAAGTGGATGCGCGAGTACGACGACGTACCGGGCCTCGATGACGACAGCGTGGTCGAGCTGGCGCCGAGCGAGTCGGAGAAGGCGTCGGAGGAGACGAAGCTCGAGTCGCACGAGCAGCCGACGGTGGCCGACGCGCCCAGCCGTACCGACAACCCGGTGCGCGTGCGGCCGACTCGCAGTGAACGTTCGGCGCTGGGCGACACGTCGACGAGCGAACGCCAGCTCGAGCAGGTCAAGCAGCTGCTCGCGCAGGTCGCAGGCAGGCCGACCAACATCGGTCCGCAGGCCACCAGCTTCGTGGGCCGCGTCGCTGAGCTCGCCGACCTCCATCAGCTCTTCCGGCAAGGCGCGCGGCTCATCACGCTGCTGGGGCCCGGTGGCACCGGAAAGACGCGCCTGTCGCTGCAGCTCGGCACCCAGTTGGTGACGCACTTCCAGTCGACCAACGAGCGTGGTCGCAAGCGCGGCGGTGTGTGGTTCTGCGATCTCACCGACGCGAAGGATCGCGAAGGCGTGTGCGCGGCCGTGGCGCGCGCGCTCGGGGTCCCGTTGACGGGTGGTGATGCTGTCGCGTTGCTCGGGCACGCCATCGCCGCGCGCGGTGAGACGCTGTTGGTGCTCGACAACTTCGAACAGGTGGTCGCGACCGCTGGCGACACCGTGGGCGCGTGGCTCAAGAGCGCGCCCAAGGCACGCTTCGTCGTTTCATCGCGCGAGCTGCTGCGCGTGAGCGACGAGACGGTGTTCGAGGTGCCGCCGCTTCGCGTGCCGAAGGAGACCAAGGACGCTCGCGGCGCGGAGGCAGTGATGCTCTTCGTCGAGCGCGCGCGCGCCGTTCGGCCCGGCTGGGAGCCCGCTGAGGCGGAGCTCGCGTCGATCGCCGAGATCTGTCGCCAGCTCGACGGCATGCCGCTGGCGATCGAGCTCGCGGCAGGTCGCATGGGCGTGTTGACGCCGTCGCAGCTGACGTCGCGACTCCCGCGGCGCTTCGATGTGTTGGTCGACAAGGCGAGCGCGAGCGATCGCCAGGCCACGTTGCGCGGCGCCATCGACTGGTCGTGGAACAACTTGTCTGCCGTCGAGGCGTCGGCGCTGGCGCAGCTGTCGGTGTTTCGCGGCGGCTTCCTCGCTGAAGCGGCCGAGGCTGTGGTGGCGCTGCCAACGCGTGGCGCGGCGCTCGAGGTGCTGTTCGCGCTGCGGTCGAAGTCGCTGGTGCGCGTGTACTACCCGACGGGCGACGAAGCGCTGCCGCGCTACGGCCTGTACGAGACCATCCGCGAGTACGCGTGGGAGAAGTTGCAGCAGCGCCCCGAGCGCGACGCGGCGCTCGCGAGACACCGCCGTTGGTTCCTCGAGTTCGGCGGACGCACGGCGTCGAAGGCAGAGAGCAGCAAGCCGTTGCTCGACGCGCTCGATCAAGAACGCGAGAACCTCGTTGTCGTCTTCGAGCGGCGGGTGGACGCAGAGGGGGGCGCACCCGAAGCGCTGTCGGCCGTGCTGTCGTTGGACCCGCTGCTCTCGACGCGCGGCCCGTTTGGCGTGCACCTCGAGATGCTCGATCGCGTGGCCGAGCGGCTTGGCGACGAGCCGGCGCTGCTGACCTCGGCGCTCGAGGCCCGGGCTCGCGCTCGCCTCGGCCGCGGGCGCGCGAACGACGCTGAGGCCGATCTCGTGTTGGCGGACGAGCTCGCGCGTGACGCCGGCGATCTCCACGCGGAAGGGCGGCTGGGCGTGGTGCTGGCGATGGTGGAGCGCCAGAAGGGGCACCGCGAAGCTGCGGAGGAGCGTTTTCATCGCGCCATCGCGATCCTCGAGCGGGTCGGTGACGTGCGCATGCGCGGGCGCGCCGTCAGCAACCTCGCCGTCGTGCAGCACGAGCTGGGGGCCGACGCGGCCGCGTTGAACACCTACAACCTCGCGCTCGAGATTCACCGCGCCGCGGGCGATCGCCGCTACGAGGGCATCACGCTGGCGAACCTCGGCGTCGTGCAGCAGGGGCTCGGCTTGCTCAAGCCCGCGCGCGCCAACTACCTCGCGGCGCTCGCGATTCACCGCGAGCTCGGCAGTCGCCGTTCGGAAGGCATCTGCCACATCAACCTCGGCGATCTCGCCGTGGAGTTCGAGCAGCCGGGCCAGGCCCTCGCGCACTTCGAGAGCGCGCTGCAGTTGGTGCGCGACGTGGGCGCCGCGCGTTTCGAGGCCGTGACGCTGCTCTCGCTCGCCTCGCTCCATCAGCAGTACGGCGAATACGAAGATGCGATGCGGCGGCTCCCCGATGCCATCGACTCGTTGAGGGACATCGGCGAGCAGCGCTACCTCGGTCTGGCGCTCGGCATGCGGGCTGCCGTGTACGCGTTGACGGGCGACCTTCCCGGCGCAGAAGAAGAGATGGCCGAGGCCTCGCGCGTGCTGACCAACGTGAGCGACACCAAGTTCCTCGACGCGCTCGAGCTGTACCGCGGGCACATCGAGCTGGGCCACGTGATCTCCACGCGCTCGGAGCTGCAGGCGCAGGTGCTGGAAGAGCGCGTTCGCAAACGCATCGCGAAGGCCATCGCGCCGGGCCCGCCTGACGAGCAGCACCCGACGGGGACCCCGTCGCCTTCGGAGCGTTCTGAGTACGTGCGCGCGGCGCTGCGATCGTTGCGCGGCGCGATGCAGGACAACGGTCGCCAGGCATGAAGCGAGGTTGGTGGCTGGCGGGCGCGGTGCTGCTGCCGCGGCTGCTGCTGTTCCCGTTCAACGAGAACCTCGGCGGAGACGCCATCGCGCGCACGTGGCTCGCGCATCGCTGGCTCGAGAGTCCGCACTTCATCTTCGGGTTCGACGGTGGCGCGAAGCAGTTCGGTCCGCTCCACATCTATCTGCTCGCGTTCGCCGAGTGGTTGTGGCCATCGCTGCTGCACGCCGGCCGGGTGGTGAGCCTCGTCGTCGGGGCGTTGACGGCCTGGCCGTTGTTCGTCGCGACGCGGCGCTGGTTCGGCGAGCAGGCCGCGACCTTCGCGGTGCTGGGCTTCGCGTTCTGGGGCGTTCACGTGCAGTGCTCGACGACGTCATCGAGCGAGGCGCTGAACCTCTTGCTGGTGATGGCGGCCGTGACGACCTCTCGGCTTGGCGGCGGCAGCGGTCTTGGCTCGGCGCTCGCGCTCTCATTGGCCTGCGCGACGCGCTTCGATTCGTGGCTCCTCGTGCCGCTGCTGGCGCTCGCGGAATGGCGCCAGCTCGGGTGGCGGTCGGCGCTCCGGTTCACAGCCGTCGCGTCGGCGCTGCCGGTGGTGATGCTGGCCGGTGACTGGGCGGGCCGCGGCGACCCGCTCTTCAGCATCCGCTACATCGACGCGTTCCATCGCGCGTGGTGGCCAGGGGAAGCGGCGACGTGGGGCGAAGGCTGGTACCGGGTGATGTGTGCGCTCTGGTGGCCCGGCGTCGCGGCGGTGACGATGACGCCCTTCGTCGTCGTCGCGGGAATCGTCGGTGCGACGCGCGCGTGGCGAACGCGGCCTGAGCTGCGGTGGCTCGTCTGGCTGCTCGCGGTGCCCGTCGCGCTCTATGCCGTCCGCGGTGCGGTGTTTGCGAGCTTCGCGCCGCTCGCGCGCTTCACGCTCAAAGAGCTGCTGCTGTTGTTACCTTTCGCCGGTTGGGTGCTGGCGTCGTCACGTTGGCGCGGAGTGGTGATCGCGCTGCTCGTCACGTGGTGCGCGGGCCTGGCTGCGCTCACCTGGGCGCCCGACTCGCCGTGGCCCAGTTCGCTGCGCGCGGTCTCGGCGGCATCACGACTCGAGTCGCGGCTCCGAGCACCGGCGTCGTGGCTTCGCGCCAACGCAACTGCAGGTGACTTCGTCGTCGACGTCGACCCGCGCGGCTACGACGACCTGACGCTGAGCTACTTCTCAGGGCTGCCCTACGAGCGACAGCACCGCCGACGCTACGAGTACTACTGGCAGACGCGGCCCGACGAGGCGCCGCGTTGGTTGGTGCTGTTCGACGGTGGGTCGATGGAGCGTGACGGCGAGGTTGAACGCCTCTCGCCCTCACGGGTTCGCCACCGGCTGCATGACTACGAACGGCGCGCCTTCGACATCTTCGAGCGCGTCGATTGACTACGCGGCGAGCTTCATCACGCGCTGCGCTTCAGCGGCCATCGGGTGGTCGACGGGCGCCAGCTTGAGCAGCTCCTGCGCAGCGCGACGGGTGCCGACCTTGTCGCCCAGCTTGAAGCAGGCGAGCGCGAGGTTGTAGCGGACGACGATCGCGTCGGGCGCCGTGCCGAGCAGAATCGCCCGGTCCAGCAACGTGCGCGCCTCTTTCAGCGCGTCAGGCTTGCCGTCTTCGAGCAGCATGATGGCGAGGTTGTTGAGCGGCTCCCACGCGGACGGGTTGGCGGTGATGGCCGCGCGGTACAGTCGACGCGCCTCCTTCTTGTCCTTGATGGCGTCGGCGAGCCCACCCAGGTGGTACAGCGCGCGCCAGTTGTTCGGCGAGAGCTTGAGCACCGTCTTGAGCGCCTTCTCGGCGGTGTCGAAGCGCAGCCGCATGGTGTCGACGACCGCGGCGAAGAGCCACGCTTCCTCGTCCAGCGGAGAGAGCGTCGTCACGCGCCAGGCTTCACGGCTCGCGGCCTCGAGATCCTTCAGGCGCACCGCGATGGCCGCGCGCTTGGAAGGAATCAGCGGCTCTTTCGGAACGCGCTGCGCCGCGTTGTCGAGCAGCTGCGCCGCCAACTCGAGCTGACCGGTCTCGACCAGCACGTCCGCCAGCGTCGTCACCGCGTCGACGTGGCGCGGGTACGCCTCGACGACGTGCGCCAGCACTCGCGCCGCTTCGGTGACGCGGCCTGCGTGAAACAGCGCGGTGCCGAACTGCGCGCCGACGTCCGGCGTGGCCGCGCCGTGTTGCAGCGCCAACTGGTAGCTCGCCGCGGCGTGCGACCACTTGCCCTGCTGCGCCGCGAGACGGCCCAGGTTGACGTGCGCCATCGCCAACGTCGGCTCCTGCTTCACCGCCCGCTGGTGCCACGACTCGGCGGCTTCGAACTGACCGTTCGCCTCTTCGATGACGCCGCGCACCGACAACGCCTCGGCGCACTTCGGGAACTTCGTCAGCACGGCGTCGATGATCTGCGTCGCCTCGGCGGTCTTCTTCGTCAGCAGCGCCACGCGCGCGATGCCCACGAACGGCAGGGGCGACCGGCCGCCGCTCTGCTTGACCGCGTGCTCGAACATCGCCGCTGCGCGATCGACGTCGTTCTCCGAGAGGTACCGCTCCGCTTCGTTCAGCAAGGGCATGATGTTCACGCGAGGCTCCCGGTGATGTTGGTGGTGTGCTTGCCGACGGACTCGTCCAGCTCGTCGTCGAGCTCGTCTTCCATCGTGTCGACGAAGTCGCCGACCTCTCCGCTGGGCATCTTGGCCCGGCCTTCGTTCATGTTTGGCGTTCCGCCCGCGCCGCCGAGCTGACCCAGCATCGGCCAGATGTTCTTGGCGGTGTCGCTGGTCACGGCGTTGGCCTTGCTGCCGTCGCCTTGACCGCCACCGAACATGCCGCCGACCGCCTGGAAGAGGCCGCCGATGATCTGCCCGGCCGCGCCGATCATTCCGGTGATGGCTGAGCCCGCGTTCGACATGTCGATCTCGACGTCGACGCGGAACGAGAAGCCGACCGCTAGCGCTGCCCCGAAGCCAAAGGAGAGTTGGTACTTGCCGTCGGCGCCCATCTTCCCGTGGATCTCGGCGCGCGCACCGACGCCCGCATGCACGTTCACGCTTACGCCGGCCTTGCCTCCGGGAAAGCCACCTTTGGCGCTGAAGCCAGCGCGCGCGCCTGCGAAGGCACCTGCCTCGGCGTCGACCACCGCCTGCGGCGGATTGAACGACACCTTCGCCTGCGCGTCGGCCTTCGCGCCGGCGCCCGCTTCGGCGTACGCGTCGGCGGTGCCATTCACCATGCCGCCGAGCGCGCTCATCTCGCTGCTGGCGGTCGCGGTGCTGGTGACACCGACGGTGCTCGAGGCCTTCGCGCTCGCGCCTTCCATGCTGGCCTGTGCTTCGGCTTCCGCGCGGGCTGCAGCTTCCGCCGAGATGCGAGCTCGGCCAGCGATCTGCGCGACGTCTGTCTTGATGGACCCGTCGACCTCCGCCGATGCGCCGACGCTGGCGTCGACCTTCGCCTTGGCGCCGACCTTGCCGTTCGCGTTGTAGCTCTGGCTCTCGGCCGACGCGTGCGCGTGGGCTTCGGCGGCCGCGCGCCCCTGCATCTCGATGCCGTCGGCCTTGTACGAGCCGTTGACCTCGACCTTCTCCTGCACGCCGACGTAGTCGCGCGAGTGGTTCGCCTCGCGGATCTGGTGATCACGAATGGTCTCGTGCTCGACGTCGCTCGAAGCCTGCACGTCGCCCTTCTTGGGCGCCGGTTCCGGCTGAGCGGGAGCGGGCTGGCTCGGCGTGAGCCCCTGCGCGCCGTTGCCGCCGGCCTTGGCGATGCCGTCGAAGATCTTCCCGAGGATGCCGCCGAGCTCCATCGCGTTGCCGGTCAGCAACGCAGCGCCGACGGGGCCGCCGAAGATCGAGCCGATGATGCTCATGAAGTTGGGCGCGCCACCTTGCTGGCCCTGGCCCGACTGCATGCCCTGCATCTGCTGCGCGATGCCCTGCTGGGCGTATTGGCTGATCTGGTTCTTCGCGATGTCGCCGAACATCGACGCCATCTCGCTCTTCATCCCGCCTGACTTCTTCTCGCTGCCGTGCGTGCCGCCCATCGAGTCGTTCGACTCGGGCGTGTTGACCGCTCCCGCCGCGCCAGCTCCGCTGATTCCGTCCATGCCCATGAAGCCTCCTTGGTGTGGAGGCCCGGCTGTGCAGGCGCGCGGCCAGCTCTAAGTGGCTGAGATGACGCCGGTTTCAGCGAGGCGCAGCGTCTACTCTTCGGGACTGGGCGTGCGCGGCTGCGCTTCCATCCAGCCCTGGAGGATGAGGACGGCGGCGATCTGATCGACCACGTCCTTCCTCTTTTGTCGCGAGACGTCGGCCTCGAGCAGCATGCGGTGGGCGGCGACGGTGGTGAGGCGTTCGTCCCAATAGATGACGGGGAGCCTGGTGGCGTTCTCGAGCGCGACGCCGAACTTCCTCGTGGCGTCGGCGCGCGGGCCTTCGGAGCCGTCCATGTTGAGCGGCAGGCCGATGACGAAGCGGTCGACGCCGTAGTCCTGGACCGTCTGCGCGAGGTTCTCGAGGTCGCGACGGAGGCCTTTGCGCTCGAGCGTCGTGATGCCTTGCGCGGTGATGCCGAGCTCGTCGGTGACCGCGAGGCCGATGGTCTTGGTGCCGAGATCGAGGCCGAGGGCGCGCATCGCGCGGCACCCTACAGTCCACGATCTCGGATCGCGAGGACGCTGCAAGTGCGCGAAATGCGGAGCCGAGTGGGGTGGCACGGGTCCTGCGAAGGGCTGTGGTCACTCACCGGCTCGAAGGGGCCACTCTCAAGGAGCAACACGATGAGCAACATGCAAGTTGGCAACCGGTTCAACACCACTGACGTTGCGCCGGAGACGACCGGGAACCAGATGATCGGCGAGAAGTCGCCGCCCGCGCCGCCTCCTCCGAACTCGACAGGTCGCGCGCCGCCGCTTCCTCCTTCCCACAACACCGGTTCTCCCACGCAGGGCGCGGGGGGAACCACGACGGCTCCCGTTCCTGGTTACGCGTCGAACGCTGCCGAGATCGAAGCTCGACTGGCTACGCATGCCGACTACCAAGCCACGGTGAAGGAACTCGAGGCGCTGAAGGCGCTTCGTGCAGACATGAATCTCCTCGCAAACGGGGAGGGAAATGTGTCGACCTCCTTCCTGAAGGCGGTTTCGGCGGACGGGGGCAGAACGCAGGCTGAGCGTGATGCTGCTGATCGATTGTTGGCGTGCCCCCAGCTGAGCGAGATCATGCGAGGTCGCCATTCGCGGGACGACGGCCTCGCGAATACGGCCGATCTGGACCTCGTCATTTCGCGCCGCGAAGAGAAGCTCACTTCGATTCGCACCGAGGTGGCTGATGCGCTCTTCCCGAAGCCCGGCAACACTGGACAGGTCACGAGCCCGTCGACTGGTGACACGCCTCCGGCGGGCGACACCGCTCCGTCGCCGTCACCCACGCCGGGTCCGTCTCCCATTCAGGAGATTCTGGACGGCGTGCCCAAGCCGCCGCCTTCGACTTCTCCCGGGATGAGCGGGACGCTGGAGAACCTGGGCAACACTGCCGACCATCTCGCGAAGCAGATGGAAGCGATCGCGAACGATCCGAATCTGGATCCCGGTGTGAAGGCCGCGAAGATGGCGGAGCTCCAGGCGAAGCAGCAGTCGGTGATGAACATGCTCAACCAGCTGTCGCAGATGCTCTCCAACGTCGCGAAGCTCTGGTCCGACATCGCGATGAACTCCGTTCGCAACATCAAGTGAGCGCGACCATGACGACCCTCGCACAAGACTTCGGCTTCACCTCCGACCAGGCGCAAGCGCTCACCGAGAAGGCGTTCGAGCTGCTCGACGCCGGCGACCTCGATGGCGCGGTGGTCATCTTCACCGGCATCCTGGTGCTCAACCCCTACGACTCCGGCATCCACGCGGCGCTCGGCTCGGTGCTGCACGAGCAGGGAAAGTTCGCCGAAGCCGAGGCCTCGTACGACGAAGCCATCCGGCTCCACGACAAGTCGGTGCTCGCGCGCGTCAACCGCGGCGATCTCCGGCTCAAGCGTGGTGACACCACCGGTTTCGCGGATCTCGAGGTCGCCGCCGCCATCACCTCGCCGGTGCAGCAGCGCGCGAAGAACCTGCTCAACTTCTACGCCCGCTGAATCAAGGGGTTGAGAAATCGACCGGCTGCGGAGATCAACTCTCCGCGTGCCGGCAACAGAAGTCGCATGGCCCGCCTCGCACGACTTCTCGCCGTCTTCGTTGTCTGTGGACTCGCTGCCCCGGCGGCCGCGCGCTGTCGCTACGTGACGGTGCAGGTCGCCCCCGGCCAGGCCGTCGTGGGCTACGTGAAGCACCGTCGCCACTGCGACCCCATCATCGCGCCCGCACCGGTGCAGGTCGTTCAGGCGCCGCCGGTGGTCTACGGGCCGCCGCCGCAGCCGGTGTACGTCGCGCCGCCGCCGCCGGTCATCTACTCCCCGCCGCCGATGGTCTACGCGGCGCCGATGCCTGCTCCCGCCCCGGTGGTGGTGCAGCAGCGCGTCGTGAAGCCGCCCAGCACGCGCCCCGGGTTCCTCGCGCTCAAGTACATGCCCGGTGTCTCGTCGACGGTGGCTGCGCCCGACGGTGAGCTCGAGTTCGGCGAGCCGGGCTTCACGCACTCGCCCGGCCTCGAGCTGCGCCTCACGCGCTGGTTCTCGCTGCGCAGCGACCTCGAGTTCCGTCAGAACGGCCGCACGTGGGACGTGCTCGGCGCGAAGGTCTCGCTCTTCCCCAGCTCGCCGGTGAAGCCGTACGGCTCCGTGTCCTTCGCGGTGAATGAGAACCTCGGCAACCCCGGCAAGTTCTCGTTCGGCTTCGCCGCGGCGGGTGGCCTCGACGTCTTCTTCGGCAAGCACTTCTTCCTCGAAGCCGAGGTCCGTTACCGCATGACGCCCGGCGCCTGCTGCACCGAGGTGCCCGCCTTGACCGGCGTCATCGGCGGCGGCGTGGCGTTCTTCTGAAGCAACGCGATGCGCTCCATGATGGTGGGGTGCGTCACGCCCATCAAGACGTACCAACGCGGCGGAGACGGATCGATCTTGTTGATGCGGCCCAGCTTTGACAGCAGCGTGATGTGCGACGTCGCGTCGTTCGTCACAGACACCGCGTAGACATCGGCGTTGGTCTCGCGCTGTCTCGATGCTGCGGCGGAGATCGGCGCAGCAGCCTGCAGCGACAGATCGAAGGCCAGCACCAACAACGGCAACACGCGCACGTCGCCACGTTCGGTGATGCCGTACCAGCGCGACCGCGCCGCGCGACGAAACAGGAACTCCAGGAACCCGAGCAGCGCGAAGACCGCGAGCGGCGCCAACACGCGACCCAGCCAGCGTGACTCGTGCACATGGCCCGCTTCATGGGCGATCGCCGCGAGCACCTCGTTCTGCGTCATCGACGCGAGGAGCGTGTCGGTGAGCAGAATCGTGCGCGTCGGCCCGGTGCCCGCGAACGCTGCCTGCACCCGCACTGACTTCTCGGCGGTGTGCACCACCAGCACGTCGCTGAAGGGCACGTCTGCCTTCTGAAGCAACGCCGTGACCGCCGTGCGCAGCTCGCCCTCGGGCAGCGGCGTCTGATCGACGTACAGCCGCGCCCGGTACGGGTCGATCGCCGTCGAAGCCACCATCACCAACGCGCTCGCCGCGCCGACGAGCCACCACCAGTGCTTCGTCTTTCGCGCGAGGCCGAAGAGCCCGAACGTCAGCGCGCTCACCGATGCGAGCATCACCGCGTGGCCCTTGAGCGCGTCGACGACGTAGCTGCCGAGCGACTCGGTCGAGAGCCCGAACTGATGCTCGCGCACGTAGCCGAGCCAGACGCTCAACGGCAGGTTGATGGCCGCCAACACCAGGAAATACAGCACCGCGAAGCCGAGGGCCTTCTTCCAGCCGCTGTCGCCCCACAATCGCGTCAACAGCGAGCGCGGTGACTCCGAGCCCGTCGGCACCCACGCGTACAACTTCGGCACGACGAACTTCGCGACGAGCGCCAAGACCAGCGGTCCCGCGAAGAAATCGACGAGCGCGGTCGTGTAGATCGGCGCGTGGTACGCCTGCGCGTCGGCCAACTCGGCGGCGGTGTAGAGCGGCTCCAAGGCCGCCGCAGCTTACGAGCCGGGCGGGGTGCTGGTCGCCTTCTCGGCCTCTTCAGCCTTGGCCTCGGCGAGCAGCAGCTCCTTCATCTGGGCCAGGCTCTCGCGCGTCTGCTGCACGAAGGGGCTCGACGCGCCGATGCGCTCAGCGGCCTCCAGCGTGCGCTCGTACACGGTGATGGCCTTGCTGATGAGCACGCGGATCTTCTTGCGCAGCTCACCCCGGTAGACCTCCTGCTCGGGCGCGCTCAGCTCGGTGGGCGCGGGCGCGTTCACCATGTGCTCGTACATGCTCTGGTACAGCCCGCCGATGCGGTTGCCCGCCGCGGTCGCCCAGTAGCCGTTGCCGATGCGAATCGCGCGGAGGTAGTGGCCCTGCGACGAGAGCAGCAGCTCCGACTTGTACTCAAGGTCTTCCGCGAGCTTCTCGGTGCTCTTGCTGCCGTCGAGCTGCACGTTCTCGTAGTGGAGCCGGAAGATCTCCCCGAGGAAGAACTGCGCCTGACCGGGGAAATAGTCGTCGACGAGATCCTTGTCGGGCAGCCCGTTCCAGAACGTCAGCACCCCCCGCAACGTGCTCTCAGCCGCGTCGATGGAGCCCTTCTCGACCTCGCAGATGCCCTGCTGCACGCGCGCTTCGATGCGCTTGTCTGACGAGAGGTCGGTGCGATCTCCGATGACGCGCAGGAGCTCGATCGCGTCGTCGTAGCGCTCGAGGTGGTAGTCGCACTCCGCCACGCGGAACGCCGCGTCGAGGGCGTCGCCGTTGCCCTTCGCGTCGGCCAGCACCGCGAAGCGCACCCACGCGTCGTCCCACGCCTTCACTTTTTCGAGCGCGAGGCCCGCGTTGTAGAGCGCCGGGCGGTAGTGCCGCGACTTCGGGTGGAAGTCGCAGATGCGCCCGAAGTACCGCGCGGCCTGCGCGTACTCTTCCGCCGCGTAGAACGAGGTCGCCGCCGCGAAGAGCTCTTCGTCGTTCAGCTTCTCGAGCTCGAGGTCGCCGGTGATCACGACCTCGTCGAACTTCACCTCGGTGGCGTTGCCCGGCGTGGTGCCCCGGGTGTGGGCGCAGCCGATCACCAAAAGGGCTGCGAGCGCAACGGTCAGGCGAGTCATCAGGCGTTCACTCCCGCGTAGGGTACGGGCCATCGACACCCGCGGTTTTCGACGGGTTCCCGCGACCTTAACGAGCCGCCGCGCCGACTTCGAGCCGCTCTTCCCCCCACAACCAGCGGGACAGCGTGTTGAGCCCCTTGAGCTCGTGCACGTCGTGCTCGAAGCGCGGCACCAGCACCAGCGGCGTGCCCTCGCAGGCCTCGCGCAGCCGCTCGATGCCCCAGGCGTCCTGCCGGGCCTGCGACTCGTTCTCTTTGAGCGTCTCTTCGAAGCGGCGCTGCTTCTCTGGAGGGAGACGTGCCACCTCTTCCCACAGTGAAGGTGGCACCGGCGCGTGCACGCGGTTCACCACGATGGCGGCGACCTTCATTTTGTTTTGCTTGAGCAGCGTCAGGAAATGCACGGTCTCGTCGAGGCGCTCGGGCATGGGCCCGGTGACCAGCACGAAGCTGGTCGAGTCCGCCTCGAGCAGCGCCCGCGTCTGCCGCGCGCGCTCCTTGAAGCCCTCGTTCATGCCGCTGATGTTCAGCATGAAGTCCGCGAGCTGCTGCAGCGTCTCGGTGCCGGTGAAGCGCGAGATGGTCTTGGTGACGTAGCTGCCGCCGAGGTTGAAGAGCTTGAGGCTGAACTTCCCCGCGGCGAGGGCGGGCGTCAGCAGCCACTTGGCTGCGTCGTTATCCATGAAGTCCAGGAGGCGGTTCGGCGCGTCGAGGAAGTCGAGCGCGTGCGCGGTGGGCGGCGTGTCGAGCACGATGAGCGGGTAGTCGCGCTGCGTGCGCAGCTCCCACAGCTTCTCCATCGCCACGTATTCCTGACTGCCGGCGAGCGCGGTCGAGAGCGACTGGTAGAAACGGTTGGCGAGGATCTTGTCGCGCTTGTCGGCAGGCGCGTGGCGGACGATCAGATCGTCCCACGTGCGCTTCATGTCCAACATCATCGCGCGCATGACGGCCTTCGGCTGCAGGCCCGCCGCGTCGAAGGTCGCCTTGGCGATCTCCATCTCGGCGTTGCCCAGCGCGTCGAGGCCCAACGAGTTGGCGAGGCGGCGTGCGGGGTCGATGGTGCAGACCAGCGAGCCCTGACCTTCCATCGCTGCGCGCAGCGCGATCGACGCGGCGACCGTGGTCTTGCCCACGCCGCCGCTGCCCACGGTGAGCAGCACGTCGCTCGACTCGACGGCTTCGCGAATGGCGTTCATCGCGCACCTCCGAAGCGCTGCGCGACGGCGTCGATGGCCTTGCGATCGAAGTCGGGCACGTTGAGGCGCGGCACGGTGATCAACGGCAGCTTGAGCGACGCGAGCTTCTGCTGACTGTCGACCGACATCTGCGCGCGCGTCTCGTGGCTCCGCACCACGTCGGCCAGGCCCGTCGACACGCCGTCGCCATCGCCGGCCTCGAAGCGTCGCGAGATGAAGCCGTTCAGCACCACCAGCCGCGGGTGCATCTTCACGCGGGAGGTGAGCGCGTCGTGCAACTCGAGGGTCTCGTTCACCGGCATCTCTTCAGGCAGCGAGACCAGCACCACGGCGGTGGTCGCACGATCGATGAGGAAATCACGCATCCACGCGGCGTCGCTGCTCATGGCGCCGGGCGGCACCGTGTCGATGATGACCTGTGGCACCGAGAAGAACGTGATGGCGTGCCCGGTCGCCGGCGCGTCGATGATGATGCGATCGAACCGCCACGATCCGTCGGGCCGTTTCTCTTTGAGGTGGAAGAGGATCTTCCCGAGCAAGACGAGCTCCTGCAGCGACGGGATGAAGCGCAGGAAGTAGCGGACGACGCGGTTCTCGAAGACCGCGTTGTAGACGCTCTCGAACTTCAGCAGCATCAGCGCGTACTCGCGCATCGCTTCTTGCGGGCGCACGTCGACGGCCCACAGGTTCTCGTCGAGCGCTGTCACTTCGGCGCCGACCTCGGGCTTGCCCAGCAGCTGGCTGATGCGCTCGCGGGTGTTCACCTCGCACACCAGCGTGCGCTTTCCTTCACGTGCGCTCTGCACGGCGAGGGCTGCGGCGATCGTCGTCTTGCCGACGCCGCCTTTGCCCGTCACCACGATGAGGCGCTTGTCATTCAGTTCTTCGACCACGGCGAAAGTCACATTGACATGGCAGGGGGTGGAACGCAGCATCCGCCGCCATGCTGAAAGACAACCCGGTGATGAAGAAGCTCGTGGCCACGGGCGAAGAGCGCATCGGCAAGCTGGTGCAGCAGCTCATGTCGAACGAGAAGTTCGTCACCGGCATTCAGACCATCGTCACCCGCGCGCTGTCGGCCAAGGGCGTCGCCGACAAGTCGATCCGCACGGCGCTGTCGGCCATGAACCTGCCGTCGACCGGCGACCTCGAGTCGCTGCGCGAGAAGATCGACGAGCTCGAGAAGCTCCTCGGCACGCTCGAGAACAAGATCGACTCGCTCGCTGATTCCAAGAAGAAGTGACGCGCAAGATCGCCTTCATCAACGAGAAGGGCGGGGTGGGGAAGACCACGCTCGCCGTCAACGTCGCTGCGTTCTTCGCCCAGAAGCGAAAGCAGCGCGTGTTGCTCGTCGACCTCGACACGCAGGGCCACGCGGCCAAGACCCTGGGCGTCGACGTGCGCGCCGGCGGTCCGACGGTGTTCGACCTGCTGACCAGACCCGGCCTCGACCCCAACGACGTCACGCGGCCCACGGCCGTCGAGAACCTCTGGCTCATCCCCGCGTGGAAGGAGATGGCCGAGTTCCCCACCGTCGCGGCGAGCGACCCGCAGCGCGCGCAGCTGCTCGCGAAGCGCTTGGCGCCGTGTGATGGCCGTTACGACGTCATCGTCTTCGACGCGCCGCCGTCGTTTGGTCTGGTGACCACCAACGTCTTGCTCGCCGCCGAAGAGATCGTGGTGCCGGTGGCCACCACCTACCTCGCGCTCGATGGCTGCGCCGAGCTGGTGGCGACGGTCGAGCGGCTCTCGAAGGAATACGGTCACGAGCGGCTGCGCGTGACGCAGATCGTGCCCACGCTGTACCGCAAGACGCAGCTGTCCGATGAGATCGTCGAGAAGCTCCGTCAGCACTTCCCGAAGAAGGTCACCGAGCCGGTGAGCCTCAACGTCTCGATCGACGAGGCGCAGAGCCACGGCAAGACCATCTGGGAGCACGCGCCGTGGAGCCGCGGCGCGACGCTGTTGCAGCAGGTCAGCGAGCGCATCGAACGCGCCCGCTGAAGGCCTTCAGCTCTTCTTCTTCGACTTGGGCTGCGGCTGCGCGTCTTCCAGCGCCTTGATCTTCTGCTCAAGGCCCTCGATGCGCTCGACCAGCGTCGAGAGATCGCGACCGAGCGCCGGGAGGTTGCCGACCAGGTTCTCGACGGCGGTCTTCACGCGCTCGTCGACGCGCTGCTGCCAGGTCTCGAAGACCTTCTGCGACTGCGCCAGCAGCGCGGCGGGCGAGACGTCTTCGGTCTGCTCGCGGCCCAGCAGCGTGTTGATGCGCGCCACGCCCTGCTCACGCATCGCTTCGACGCGCGGGCTGACCTGCGTGCTGATGAAGTCGTTCAGGCGCTCGCCCGGCTGGCGGATGATCTCGCGCAGCACCGACAGCGGCATCTGGTTCTTCTTCTTCTCTTCTTCGAAGACGATCTGCGCCAGCGTGACCGACGTGAGGTCCTCCTTGGTGCGGTTGTCGACGATCTTCACCTCGACGCCCTGCTTCACCATCTCGGCGATCTCGTCGAGCGTCACGTAGCGGCTCTCGACCGTGTCGTAGAGCTTCCGGTTCGTGTACCGCTTGATGACCTTCGGCTCGCGGCCGGCCGTTTCGGTTTCACTCATGACGTAAAGACCCCTTAACGCAGTGCGACGGCGGCCTGTAACACCTGCCACGCCATGTGCCAACCAAGCGATTTCGTTTCAGAACATGGCTAGAGTGCGCGGACCGTCGCGATGATCGTCAAGTGCGAGCAGTGCCAGACCCGGTTCAAGATTCCGGACGACAAAGTCACCGACAAAGGCGTGAAGGTCCGCTGCAACAAGTGCGGTCACACGTTCCGCGTCACGCGCGACATGGCGCAGCCGGCCACGAGCCAGCAGCCTGCCGCAGCCCCTCCGCCGCTCGGCGCTGATCCGTTCGCGCGCTTCGGGTCGACGCCCGAGCCTCCGTCAGCGGAGGTCACGAGGCCCGGCGTCTTCGCCCTGGGCGTGGAAGCGTCGCGGTCACCTGAGCTGGGCACCGGCAAAGCGCCGCCGTACCCGAACGCGCCCGCTGCGGCGTTCGACTTCGGCTCGCTGACGCCCCCCGGCGCCGCCGCGCCCACGGTGCCGGCCGTGCCGGCGTTCATTCCGTCGTCCACGCAGTCGGGCGCCAAGGCCCCGGCCGCGCTGCAGCAGCCGTCGTCGCCGTTCGACTTCTCGGCGATCGCGCCCAGCGCGCCGGCTGCAGCCGCGCCGCCACCGCCGCCGGCCTTCGATTTCTCGACGTTCGCCGCGCCGGCGCAGCCTGCGCCTCCACCGCCGCCGGGTCGCTCACCGCCGATGCCCCCGTCGGCACCGCCGCCTCCGCCGCCGGCCTTCGACTTCGCCGCGCTGGGCGCGCCGTCGGAAGTGCCCACGTCCACCGCGCTGCCAGCCTTCGACTTTGCGCCGCCCGCCGCGCCCGCGGCCGCGAAGTCCAGCGCGCCCATCAGCGACGCAGCGACGCAGCAGGTGCCGGCGTTCGGTGGGGCCGGCTTCTTCCCCGGTGATGAAGCGCCAGCGCCCGGGGTCACCGACGTCGACGGCGCCACCGCGCGCGCGATGTTCGACATGCCGGCCCCGGCGCCGAGCGCGCTCCCCGACGTGCCGATGCCCGAGGTCGATGCGCCGGCGCCGTTGGTGTCGCAGCCGCTCGCGCGCGTGTCGTCCCCGGCGTTGACGCCCGTGGCGACGCCGAAGCCTGCGCCTGAGGAACCACGCAGTCGACGCACCGTGGTGGGCGTCATCGTCAACGTCTTCATCGCGGCGTTGTTGGTGGTGGGCCTCGTGGTGGTGGGCAGCGCGTACCTCAACGAAGGCAAGGTCTCGGCCGAGTCGCTCTCACTCGAGAACCTCAAGAACACCTTCGCGCCGTCGGTGCCGTACCTCGTCGACGACGTGTCGAACGGCCTCTACGACACCAAAGCGGGTCGCGCGGTGTTCTACGTGCGCGGTGAGGTGGTGAACCGCAGCGACGCCGCGGCGCGCCTCGTCGTGAAGGCGGAGATCGTCGAGGACGGCCACGTGGTGCGCTTCGCGGAGGCCTGGGCCGGAGAGCCGGCCAGCGCCGAAGAGCTGTACCTCGTGGACGGCACCGACGCGCTCGACGCGCTCCAACGCAAGGTCGAGAAGCGGGCGCTCGTGGTGAACCCCGGGCAGGCGGCGCAGTTCGTGGTGGGCTTCACCGAGTACCCGCCAGACCTGAAAGGCTTCCGGGTGCGCGTGTCGGCGCGGCCGGCACCGGCCAACCCCACGGCGACGAAGTGAGCGACGACGACGACGCGCGCGCCCTGGTGCGGCGTCTCGACGCGCTGGGCGGCGGCCACGAGGTGCTGCGCCGCGCGGCCGCGCGCACGCTGGGCACGCTCGACCCGCCGCGGGCCACCGAGCTGTTGTCGTCGTTGATGCGGTGGTCCTTCGAGCGCTGGGCGCCTGCGATGCGCGTGCTGCCGGCCTTCATGCGCGCGCTCGACGAAGACGGCGACGTCATCCCGCACCTCGCGCAGCTGCGTCAGGTGGCGATGCTGCACGAGCAGGAAGACGCGGGCATCGTGTTCACCGAAGGCGCGCCGGTGCTCGAGTACCACGCCGACGCCGCGGCCCGCGCCGACGCGCGGTTGCTGGCGATGCCGCTGGGTGTGCTCAAGTCGCGCGCGCGGCTGACGCGGAACCCCGACGAGCTCTCGCGCCTCGCGGTCGCCAGCCACGCCGCGGTCATTCGCGAGGTGCTCAAGAACCCGCGTCTGACGGAAGACCTCGTGGTGCGCATCGCCGCGCGCCGGCCAGCACGGCCCGAGCCGCTCGAAGAGATCTGGCGGTCGCCGAAATGGAACACGCAGCCGGCGGTGCGCCGGGCGCTGGTGTTCAACCCGTACCTGCCGCCAGCGGTGGCCGTGAAGATCGCGCCGACGCTGTCGCCTTCAGATCTCCGCGCGCTGGCGGAAGACCGTCAGGTGCACTCGTCGGTCAGGGAGCTCGCGGCGCGGCTCAGTGCCGCGGCGGCTCGTTGACGATCTCGCCCTCGACGGTGCCCTTCTCGAGCGTCTTGCCGGGCTTCACGTCGACGAAGCCTTCGCCCTGCGATGCCTTGCGGAACGAGTAGACGAAGCGCCCGACGGCGTTGCCCAGCGCGCCCATGCGCGAGGCCGAGAAGACGATCAGCAGAATGCAGACGAGCATGATGATCTCGCCGGTTCCGAAGCCCATGGAGGCAACCTGCCTCACCGGGCGCACCGACGCAACTTGACGACCCGCCCGTCGCGGAGCAGTGGAGGGCGATGCGCATTCTGGGGCACCGCGGGGCGAGCGCCGATTTCCCCGAGAACACGCTCGAGGCCTTCCGCGGCGCCATGCAGCAGCAGGCTGACGGCGTGGAGCTGGACGTCATGCGCTGCGCGTCGGGTGAGCTCGTGGTGTGCCACGACGAGTGGCTCGACCGGCTCGCCGGCCTTCACCTCGAGGTGCTGACGACGCCGTGGCACCGGCTGCAGAAGGTCGACGTGGGCTCGCGCCTCGGCTTCGCGCCGGCGCGCATTCCTTTGCTGCATGACGTCTTCGACGCGCTGCCTGACGGCGCGTTCGTCAACGTGGAGATCAAATGTGAGACCGTCGAAGACGGCGGCTTGAGCGAAGCGGTGGGAGACCTCCTCGTCGACCGCAAGCTGGGCGAGCGCGCGTTCGTTTCCAGCTTCAACCCGCTGTGTCTGGTGCGCCTCTCGCAACGCCACCCGACGCTCAAGCGCGGCTTCCTCATCGACCCCGACAAGGCGTGGGCGCCGCAGGCGTGGTTCTGGCTCCCGGTGACGGCGCTGACGTCGGTGCACCCGCACTACTCGCAGGTCACCGCCAACCGCGTCAGCCGCTGGCACGCGCGCGGGTGGGAAGTCGCGGTGTGGACGGTGGACGACGTCACCGAGGCCAAGCGGCTGCGCGCCATGGGCGTCGACTGGCTCATCACCAACCGGCCTGGCGAGCTGCGCGCGCGGCTCAAGACGCTGTGAAGCGCCTCTAGAAATCGAAGCCGATGAGGCCGTTGTACGAGACTACGGGCGCCATATCGACGCGACCAACGCGCGCGTCTTCGAAGCTGCCCAGCACCGTGTAGCTGACCTCGAAGCCCAGCTGCACGACTCCGGCGATGAGACGAAAACCACCGTAGAAGCGATTGTTGGTGTTCTGCGCGGCCATCACCGGTTTGAACACGTAGAAGTCCGAGCCCGCAGTCGGGTCTTTGACCTTGTCGGAATCGTCGAGTCCGCGCGAGGGTCGGAAGTCGACACTGCCCGAGGTCGCGCCCACGAAGCTCAGGTTCCAGCCGACGTAGGGCGTAACAGTCACCATCCCCGCGATCGCGAACTGCTTGCCGACGCCAATATCCAAACCGCCCGCGGTCACATCGAAGTCGCGCGTGTTCAGCAGTTTCGTGACGTATCCGCGCACGCCGATGTCGGGCAGGTAGGTGAAGCCCTCGTTGAGCGCCCACTTGAGCTCCAGCGTGCCGGAGCCCATGCGGCTCTTCTCAAGCCACGCCGCGCGCACTCCCAACTCGAAGCTCCACGGCAACCCTTTGCGGATGTGCACCGACGGCATCAACAGTGGTCCCCGGATCGGCGAGGTCGTCGGAATGTCCGTCGTCGTGGTGGTCGAACCGAAATCGACGACCGACAACTCCACGCCGATCGAGAAGGCCGAGTGGCCCAGTGTCTCGGGTGGCATCAGGTTGACCGAGGTCATGGCAGCGGCCAGACGCCGAGTAAACGCACGGAAATTGGCGTCCGCTTCAGGCCGGTACCCACTGCCCGGCGACACACACGCGCCGGACGGGTCGAGCCCGCAGTACGGGTTGCCCAGCTGGTAGATGCGGAAGTCGTAGGCGTCGGCGAGGGCGGTGGCTGATGAGAGCACACCGACGAGGAGCCACAGGCGACGGAACATGGGGCGAACCCTAGTCCCGCCGCCGGGGCTCATCAATTTGTCACTGCTTGGGCGCGGCGGCGCCTTCCTTCTGGGCCACCGTGGGCGGGCGCCGGCGAATGACGACCGACTTGCGCGTCGCGAAGTCCTGCGACTCACGGGCGACGATGGTGACGAGGTTGTTGCCCTCCTTGAGCGAGAAGTCGGTGGTGAACTTCACCTTGCCGGCGTCTTCCGTGGTGGCGCTCTTGAAGAAGACCTTCTGATCGTTCACCAGCACGAACACGTCGAGCATCTGCGGGTCGCTCACCACGCTCGAGAGCGTGAACTTCTCGCCGTCGACGACCGCGCCGCCCTGCGAGGGGTCGACGTTCATCGAGATCTGCGCGGGCGTGCGGAAGTTGGTCCAGACCGCGTCTTTCACCGGTGCCGGCTTCTGGCCCTTGGCGTCGCGCAGATCGCTGACACGCGCGAAGAGGAAGCGGTTCGGTTCCCACTCGAGGCGCGCCATGTTGCCGGCGCGGCCCTGCTCGGTGACGACGGCGCCCTTCGGCAGCCGCGCCAGGACGCGCTTGCCAGTGACATCAGCGTAGAGGTCGGCCTTGTCGGCGAGGCGCGAGGTGGCCTTGTTCGCCGCGAAGTTGAAGGCCGCGGTGTCCGCCGCGACGGGGATCTCGAGCTTGTCAGCGGTGAACTCCTGCAGCGGCTCGTCGATGACGGCGTAGCGGAGCGCGAAGGTCTCGTCCTTGAAGCCCTTCTTCACCTCGAGCTGGAAGCGCGACGACTTGGTCTCGCCGGGGGCGAGCTCGCCCAGCTTGAAGCGGCCCTTCTCGATGAAGATGTTGGCGTCCGACGCGTTGCGCACCGACGAGAACACGTCCATCGCCTTGCCGGTGCCCACGTTGGTGACGTCGAGGATGACGCCGACGTCTTCACCGCGCTGCACGAGGCCGTCGCCGTTGCAGGTCGCGCAGTCATCGACGATCGACCACGTGAACGCGAACTGCGGCCGGGGGATCTCGACGATGGTGAGCTCGCCAGCGGTGCTCTCGGTCAGCACGCCCGAGTCGTCCTGCAGCTTCACCGTCACGCCGTCGCGGCGCGAAGCGAGGTCCTTGGGGATCTTCACGTTGACCGTCCACGTCTTCTTCTCGCCGGGCTTCACCTGCCCGAAGAGGAACTCGCGGCGATCGAGGTAGCCGTTGTCCGACTCCACCCACGCGCGCAGGCGCTTCACCGCGTCGGCGCCCTTGTTCTCGACGGTCAGCTCGAGCGCGGCGGTCTCACCGGCGGTGATCTTCTTCTCGCTGCCGGGCTTGAGGCTGCTGGTGAGCTGCACGCTCTTCGGCGTGGGGCCGGCCGACCAGTCGATGCCCAGCGCGGTGATGGCGTCGGCGATGCGCTTCTCTTCGACCTGGCGCTTCTCGACCACGAAGCCCTTGCCGCCCTTGAGCTGCTCGTCACGGCGCAGCTGCGGCGCGGCCAGCAGGTAGTCGCGCGCGAACGTGACCTCGAAGTCTTCCTTCACCTCGTCCTGGCTCTCGGCGTCGAGCTGATCGTCGAGCTCCTCGTCGTGCGGGCTCGACTCGGAGTCGGTCAGCACGTTCTTGCCGCCCTTCTGCGCGGTCTTCTTGTCGTCCTTCTTCTTCTCTTCCTTCAGGTACTTCACCAGCTCGAGCGGCTTCTCGCGCACCTGCACGTCGTCGCGCTTCTTGGCCGCCTGGCCGTTGGCCGGGTTGGCGAAGTGCTGATCGAGATCGGCCTCGCCCATGGTGCGGCGGGGCGCGAACAGATCGACGCGCTCCTTGCTGACGCGCGTGGGCTGCAGCTCGATGTCGGGCGTGATGCCGACCTCCTGAATGCTGACGTCGCCGGGCGTGAGGTACTTGGCGATGGTCAGCTTGAGCGCCGCGTCTTCGGGGAAGTTGTCGTACAGCACCTGCACCGAGCCCTTGCCGAAGCTCTGGCGGCCGATGATGACGGCGCGGTTCTGGTTCTTGAGCGCGCCGGCGACGATCTCCGACGCCGAGGCCGAGCCTGCGTTGATGAGCACCGCGATGGGGAACGCGTCGTCGCCGTCGTCCTGGTGCGCGCGCTTCTCTTCACGCAGCTTGTCCGACAGGCCGACCGTGCTGACGATGGTGCCCGACGAGAGGAACAGATCGCTGACCTGAATCGCCTGCTCGAGCAGACCGCCGGGGTTGCCGCGCAGGTCGAGCACGAGGCCCTTCAAGTTCGCGCCCGCGCCGGCCTTCTTGCCCTGCTCGGTGAGCTCGTCGATGGCGGTGCTGAGATCGCGCGTGGTGTTGCCCTGGAAGTTCTTCACGCGCACGTAGCCGATGTTGCTCGAGAGCATCTTCGACTGAATCGACTCGATGGTGATGAGCGCGCGGGTGACCGTCATCTGTGCCGGCTTGTCCCAGCCCTTGCGGTTGACGGTGATGGTCACCTTCGAGTCGACCGGGCCGCGCAGCTTGCCGACGGCCTGCTGGAGCTCCATGTTCATCGTCGACTCTTCGCCGATGCGGAGGATCTGGTCGTCCTTCTTGATGCCGGCGCGGAACGCGGGCGTCTTGGGCAGCACCTTGACGACGGTGAGCACGCCTTCACGCATCTGGATGACGAAGCCCAGGCCGCCGAACTCGCCCTTCGTCGACAGCTTCATCTCCTGGTACAGCTCGGGCCGCAGCAGCACCGAGTGCGGGTCGAGCGTCTGCAGCATGCCGTTGACGACGGCGTACTCGACCTCACGCGCGTCCTCGACCGGGCGCATGTTCTTCGACACGAAGTCGAAGATCTCCTTGAGCGTCCAGTTCATCTTCCAGAGCGAGTCGACGTGGGAAATGTCGAACTCCTTGAGCTTGCCGTTGACGTTGACGCGCAGCGAGCCGCTCTCGGCGCTGCCATCGACGAGCACCTCGGGCACTGACTTCTCGACGGCCTCGAGCGACGCGACCAGCATCTCGCGCGGGCGCACGCGCTTGGGGTCGACGTAGTTCTCTTTGACGTAGTGCACGACCTTGCCGACGACGCGCAGCGCCGAGAGATCGTACGGGCCCTTCGAGTCTTTCTCGTCGACGCGCGGCGCGGCGACGGCCTCGGACATCGTCAAGGTGAGCGGAGCCCGGTCGTTGCCTGAAAACGCCCACGCGGTCATGAGCGCGGCGATCACGGCAACTCGACGCAAGGTGTACATGTGGCCTTCTTTCTTGCTGCAAGAAATTCAGCGTGTTCCGAACGGGTCAAAGACTAGCCAGCGCCAGCCATGCAGGAAACGACCAACGCGTCAGGGCGGTCTTCGTTCCCAGCAATTTCAGGGGGGCGTGACGGCGCCTTCTGTGCGCAGGCGCCGGTACAGCATGGTGCCCGCGACGGTGGCCACGGGCATCAGGAAGCAGTTGAGAATCGGCACCCACAAGATGACGTGCAGCGTGGCGCCGAAGCCCATGGCGAGGGCGGGGCGCTTTCGTAGCGCGCGGACCACCTGACCGAACGAGATCAGGTGGCGCGACATGGCGTTCGACAGGTTCTCGGTGGCGAGCCACCACATGGACCAGATCGACGAGAGCACCAGCCAGAGAACGCTGCCCGCGACAGGAACGAAGTGCAGCGGAAAGAGCACCACCAGCCCCAGCAGCATGAAGAACAACCGCAGCAGCGTGTGCTTCACCGATTCCCACGTGCTGCGCAGCGCGGGGCCCAGCGAGAACGGTTCGGGCGTGAAGTCGCCGAGCGCGACCTCGGTGGCGTCGGCCAACGGGTCTTGCAGCGGCGCCAGCACGAGGTTGGGCACAGTGAACGCGCCCACCACGAAGAACACGATGGTGAAGACGATCTGCAGCGCGACCGACGCGACGGTGAGCCAGGTGGACTCGCCCGTGACGAGGCGGTGGGTGAGCCAGTCGGCAGCGTTGATGGCCAGCGCGACGACGCCGAGCAGGGCGCCGGCGGTCACGAAAGCGCACAGCAGCGAGAGGCCGGTCAGCTTCGGCGTGCGGAAGATGAGGCGCAGCGCGCGGAAGGGCAGCTTGAAGCCGTCGAAGAAGCCCCAGGGCGTCAGGGACTGAGAAGCGGAGTCGGACAATGGGTTTCCGTGGCTCGGTGGAAAACGTCGGTTATATGCGGCGCCCTCCGCCATGTCCCTTGATGTCACGCAGACCGAAGACCGGCCCGTAGGAAACGTTGATGAGCTGGTTCAATTCCTCAGGGACGCGGAGCGGCCGACCGGCAAGCTGCTGTTGGGCCTCGAGCACGAGCGCCTGATCTTCCCCGCCGCGGGCCACGGTCCTGTCGCCTACGACGGGCCTTCCGGAATCGGCGCGCTGTTGAGCGGCTTTGGTCGCTTCGGCTTCACCGAGTTTCGCGAAGCGCCGGGGCTGCCCGTCATCGCCATGCAGCGCGCGGGTGAGACGCTGACGCTCGAGCCCGGCGGTCAGTTCGAGCTGGCTGGCAGCCCGTTTGAGACGGCGCTCGAGGCGCACGCCGAGAACCAGAAGCACAACGCTGAGTTTCGCGAGGTGTTGGGCGCGCTGCAGCTGCGCGCGGTCAGCCTCGGCTACCGGCCGTACTTCACGCTGCCCGAGATGCCGTGGATGCCGAAGCGCCGCTACGGCGTGATGCGCGAGTCGCTCGGCGCGCGCGGCAGCCACGCGCACCACATGATGTTGATGACGGCGACGGGGCAGGTGTCGCTCGACTGGCGCGACGAGGCCGACTGCGTGGCGAAGGTGCACGCCTCGGTGCGCGTTTCTCCCTTGCTGGTGGCGCTCTACGCCAACTCACCCATCGTGGCCGGCAAGCCGAGCGGCTTTCAGTCGTTCCGCAGCCGCGTGTGGAACGACGTCGACCCGGCGCGCTGTGGCTACCCGCAGGCGATGCTCGACGGCTCGTTCTCGTACCGTGCGTACGTCGAGTGGGCGCTCGACGCGCCGCTGTTGTTTTTGCGCCGTGAGGGGAAATACGTCTGGCCGCGCATGACGTTCCGCGAGCTGTTGGCGCGCGGGTACGAAGGCAAGCCGCCGTCGTACTGGGACTGGGTCGATCACCTCTCGACGTTGTTCCCCGAGGTGCGGCTCAAGAAGATCGTCGAGATCCGTGCGGCTGATTCCAACACGCCCGAGATGACGAGCGCGTTGGGCGCGGTGATGCGCGGCGTGCTGTACGACGCCGATGCGCGCGACCAGGCGGCTCGGCTGTTGCCGAAGCTCTCGCCCGATGCGCACCGGGCGCTGCACCACGCGGCCCAGAAAGACGGCCTGCAGGCAGCTGTCGGCGACAAGACGCTGGCGGACTACGCGGTCGATTTCGTCGCCATCGCGCGTGACGGCCTCAAGCGATTGGGCGGCGGCGACGAGGTGTTGTTGGCGCCGCTGGAAGAGATCGCCGCGCGCCGTGAAGCGCCTGCCGTTCAGGTGCTGCGCGCGTTCGAGAAGTCAGGGCCTGCGTTCCTCGACGCGTTCACGCTGTAGAGGTCAGAGCCGCGGCGCGACCGCCGCGAGGATGCTGGTGTGATCGGCGCCTTCGACGACGGTCACCTTCGCGCCGAGGCCCTGGGCGATGGCGCGGAAGCGACCGTCGACGGGCGCGGTCTCATCGTTGCTGCCGCCGAACACGCTGACCTTCACGCCGGGCGGCAGGCGCACGGCTTCGAGCTCTTTCTGGAAGTTCGAGTTGGAGCCCATGTCGATGCCGGGGCGCACGTTCTTGATGCCGCGCGCGAAGCCCGGGGCCCAGCCGGCGGCGTTGGCGCTGCCGTAGCCACCGAGCGGCGGGGCGATGAGGTTGAGCTCCACCTTCTTGCCCTTGAGCGCGCCTTCCTGCTGCAGCCGGCCGAGCGCGACGAGCGCCACGCGACCGCCCATCGAGTGCGCGTCGATGCGCAGCGTGGTGCCGGGGTGCCTGGTGAGCTCGCTCTTCACGGCGCGCGCGAAGTCGTTCGCTGACGCGTCGAGGCGCCGGTAGTTGTCGTCCCAGCCGAAGGTCGAGACCTTGCCGCCCTTCGCGAGCCGCGCGTCGGTGAGGGCCGCGACGCCGGTGGGCGCGTCGTTGATGCCGTGAATGGTGATGGCCACGCCCTTCTTGGCGTCACCGCCCAGCGCGACGAGCACGCCCGGGTTGTTCTTGCCGACGGTCGAGCGCTCCCAGTTCTGGTCGAGCGACTGCGGGTTCACGCGGTTGATGGGCATGGCGCGCACTCTGACGCGTCACGACGCTGACGTCGATGTCCGGGCGGCGGTGTCGCGCGCGCGGCGTTCCACGGGCGGCGGCGCCGCGCAAGTGCACGACACGACGTGATCGCGGCGCTGGTGCACCGCTTGCTTTGCGCGCCGCCGCATTTCTCGAGGGCCGGGTGAAAGGGAGCGCTCATGTCGAAGCTGCTGGGGTTGATCGGGTTGTGTGTGGTCGTGACGTCGTGTGGCGAATCGCAGGAAGGCGAGGCCGGCGCGCTGCGCTTCGGTCTCGTGTACCGCTACGTCGACACGCAAGGCTTCACGGCGGTAGCCGCCGGGCAGCCGCTGGCGGTCGCGATTCAGTCGAGCGAGAAGCCGTCGGGCGTGCTGAATGACTACGCGTACCTCGACGGAACGCTGACGGGGTCGGGCGCTTCGGGCGCGCTCAAGTTCGAGCGTACGGGCGTAGGGCAGTTCAAGACGTCGTTCCCGACGGCGGGTGCGTACACGCTCACGGCCGTCGCCGGCGGTCTGCAGGATCAGCTGGCGGTGACGGTGGTGGCGCAGACGGGCCTGCGCATCGCCGCGAATCAGCGGGTGGTGACGACGGTCACGGAGCAGCGGTCGTGCGACGCGGCGCTCGACGCCGACGCCGCGATTCCGGTCTTGAAGAAGAACCAGCGGTTGCTGGCGACGGTGCAGCCGGTCGACGCGACAGGCGCGCCGTTGCTCGCGCTGCTGTCGCTGACCGGGCGCGGGACGTTGAAGGCCGAGGCCATCTCGCTGGTGACCGGCGCGCGCGCGAACACGTTCGTCTTCACGCCGCCTTCCGCCGGCGCGCACGCGGTGGAGCTGACCGACGCCGTGACGCAGCAGAAGGTGTCGGTGACGGTGCAGGTCGAAGACGCCGACGCGACCTGCCCGTAGCTCAGCCCCACCCCAGCGGGTCGTCGCGGAGCGCGTCGAGCCGCAACGCCGCGTTGCTGCGCAGGGCACGCCCGATGGCGTCGTCGACGCCCACCCACGCACCTTCTCCGCCGCTCGTCTCACGCCACAGCTGCAGCGCAGGGTTGATGACGTAGCGGCCGTGGCGCGTGCGGGCGAAGAGCTGGCGCGACCCCTTCGTGGGGCTGTTGGCCTCGTTCTTCGAGAGCATCGACGAGAGGTAGGGGCGCTTGTGGCGGTAGTCGCGCAGCACGACCTCGGGCAGCGCTTCGACGTAGGTCATCAGCTCCGAGGTGCCGATGCCGTCGAGCCCGCCGCGCTCCGTCACTTCGCTCAAGTACAGGCGCTCCAGCATCAGCTGGAACACGATGTACTCGCCCTGTTCGCGGCCGATCTGCACCAGCCGCCCGTCGACCTGCACTTCGAACGAAGGCGGCGCCAGCTGGTCCCACATGGCGCCGAGGTCGCCTGCGCCGAAGTCGTGCTCTTTCTCGACGCGGCGCAGCGCGTGGTGAAGCGCCTGGAGCCCGAAGCAGTCGCGCGCGGTGCGACTCGCGCCGCGCGAGAGCAGCGCCTCGACGAGCGCCAGGTTTCCGGCGCGGGCGGCCAGCATGAGCGGCGTCAGCCCCTGCATCGAGCGGTGCTCGAGCCCGTACTTCTCGGTGCTCTCGAGCTGCTCCTTGAACTTCTTGCCGCCCCACGGCGCGAGCAGCCGCCGCAGCGTCGACGCCACGCGCGCCTCCTGGGCGACCACGCCTTCCTTGTTCAGCCGGCGCAGCAAGAGGGCCGCGTAGAGGTCGGGGTGCAGCGCCAGCACGTCGGCGAGCTGATCGCGCGCCTTGCGTGACACCCCCGCGGGGTCGAGCGCGTTGGCGAACAGCGCTTCCATCGCCGCGCCGTCGAGCTGCCGCCACGGCGTGGGCTGCGTGCGCAGCACCTGGCTGCGAATGGCCTCGACCTGCTCGAGCTTCCCGTGCGCTTCGAGGCGGCTCGCCTCGCGCTGCCAGTCTTCGGCGCTGGCCTGCTTGACGTTGGCGCCCAGCTGCGCGCCGTCGAAGGGCACGCGCAAGAGCTGCAGCAGTGGGTGCGAAGGGTCGTCTTCCACCAGCCAGACGTTCTTCACGGCGCGCGTCAGGGCGACGTACAGGGCGTTGATGAAGAACTTGTACGCCTCGCTGGTCTTGTCGGCCTTGTCGCGGCCGCGGGCGTAGTCGAGCTGTGTGACGTCGACGTCGGCGGCGGTGAGGCCCTCGGCCAACTCGGCGTACAGCCGGCGCTCGCCCGAGACGACGCGGAACAAGATGACGTTCTCGTACTCGAGGCCCTTCGACTCGAGCACCGAGAACACGAGCGGCGTCTTGAAGTGCGCGCGCGCCTCGTCCTTGTCTTCGTCGCGCAGCACCACGACGGCGACCTCGGTGCTGCGGCGGGTGCGGGCGTCGAGCGCGGTCAGGTCGGCGGCGTTCTTCAGGCTCAAGCCGCGCACCTCGCCGGCCTCACCGGCGACGGGCTCGAGCAGCGTGTTGCTCTCGCGGTCGATGGACCCGAAGCGCGCGTGCTTGAGCGCCAGCACGGCGTTGGCCACGCGCGTCACCTCTGGCGCGTTGCGGTAGCTGACCTTGAGCACCGACACCTGTTGTTCGCCCTCGCCCAGGCGCTGCCAGAAGAGCGACTTGACCTTGCTCCACGCGAAGAAATTGGGGTGCACCACCTGGTTGGCGTCGCCGGCCAGCACGAAGTTGCCGGGCGTCTTCAAGGTGGCCAGCGCCAGCGCCAGCTGCACGGGCGTCAGGTCTTGCACCTCGTCGACGGCGAGGAAGTCGTAGCGGGGCTCGGCGCGGACCTTCCACGCGTGGGCCACGAGGTTGGGCTCGAACAGCTGCGCTTCGGCGAGCCACTGCTGGTAGCGGCCCCAGAGCTCGAAGAGCTGCGCGCGTTGCTCGGCGTCGTAGAGCGACTGGCGCACGCCGAGGGCGAGGTACTGCTCGAGCGAGAGCGGGCCATCGGCTGAGGCGCACAAGACGCCGCGGAGCTCTTCGAAGCAGCGGTGGGCGTCGGTGAAGCGCAGCTTCTGGCGGTGGCGCTCGAAGAAGCCGGCGAAGTCGCGGAAGGTGACGGCGCGGCCGGGCGGCACGGCGAGGCTGTCGAGGAACTGGCGGTAGCTGAGGAAGTCGGCTTCTTGCTCGCCGGGGTCGTAGTCGAGGGCGACGAAGAGGCCGCGCGCCGACTGGGCGAGCCAGGCCGACTCGGTGAGGTACAGCACGCGGCCGGGCGCGGCGCGCAGCTGTTGCAGCAGCAGCGCCGTCTTGCCCGAGCCGGCGGAGCCCACGACGACGAGCGGCGGGCGGCGGCGCAGCACCTCGTCTTGCGCGTCGTCGAACGAGAGCGGCTTGTCGAGCAGCGCGAAGGTGGCGCGGGTGGGGTGGAGGTACTTGATGGGGCGCTCGTCGAGCGGCTCGACGGCGGCGTCGATCTTCGCCTCGTCGACGCGGGCGCCGCGCAAGAAGCGGGAGCGCTCGTACTCGTGGTGCGGGAGCAGCTCGAGCGCCAGCGCTGCGCGCGCCCCGTTCCACCGGACGAACTGGAGGATGAGGCGCGCGGCGTCTGACAGCTTGGCGCGGTAGTAGCCGCCGTGGAGCTTCTTCAAGTCGACGGCGGCGAGGTCGTCGCGCTCGAACGCGGCGCGCACACGCTCGAGCTGCGGGGAGAGATCGCCGGCGTGGAGGCCTTCGTAGGTGAGGAAGCGCACGCGGGGTGGATAGATCGCCGCCGCCGCGCGGTGAAGCGTGACCTACGCGGGGTCGAGCTCGCCGCGGGCGAAGCGCTCGTAGTTCTGTGCGTCGACGAAGACGGCCTCTGCCGCGAAGGGGAACTGCTCGTAGAAGGCCTGGAGCGCGCGGTGGTGGCGCTCTTGTGGGCCCTTCCACGAGACCTGCACCGGCACCGGCTTCCCGTCTTCGCGTTGCACGACGAAGTCGACCTCGCCCTTGCCGCGCCAGTACGAGACGGCGCCGAAGCGGCGTCGCAGGGCGTGAAACGTCGCGCACTCGAGGTGCTTGCCTCGGTCGTCGCCGGTCTGGGTGATGACGGCGCGGCGGAGCCCGGTGTCGACCGGGTAGAACTTGCGGTTGAGCGCCGCGCGCTGGCGCTCTGAGAACGCGAAGAAGGGGCACCCCGAGACGAGGTAGGCCGCTCCGAACGCGCCGACATACTGCTGGGCGGTCTCGGTGGCGAGGCCGAGGGCCGCCGAGGCGCGGCGCATGCTCAGCTCGGCGCCGGCCGACTCGAAGATCAACTGCGCGAGCGCGCGCAGCGGCACGGTCGACCTCGCGCCCACGCGCTCGCGCACGTCACGCTCGATGATGTCTGAGAAGTACTGCCGCAGCAGGGCCGGGCCATCGACCGAGGTCAGCGGCGCGGGGAAGCCGCCACGCTCGAGCCAGCGCTGGAGCGACAGCCGCGGCTTCGCGCGTCGCGCTTCGTCGAGCGAGAAGGGCGCGAGCTCGACGGTGAGGTGGCGGCCGGTCAGCGTGCTGCCCAGCTCGCCCGAGAGCAGCTGCGCGTTGGACCCCGTGACGACGAAGAGGCAGCCGTCGGGGCGGTCCAGCCTGGCGCGTAGCCAGCGTTGCCAGCCGTCGACCCATTGGATCTCGTCGAGAAAGAACGCGAGCGGCGCGCGCTTCGTGGGGCGCGCCTTTCCGTGGTGGGCGCGGAAGTCGGCGACGAGGCGGTCCAGCGTCTGCCAGTTGAGCGCGCCCGACAGGCGGGGGTCTTCGAAGTTCAGGAACGCGCAGCGGGCCGGGTCGAGCCCGTAGTGACCGACGAGCTGCTGGAGCAGCGTCGACTTGCCGCACCGGCGCACGCCTTGAACCACCAGCGCGACGCCGGGCGTGAGCGCCTTCGGGAGCGGCACTTCACGTGTGAGACGTTCTCCGCGCTCACCGAGCGCTGCTTCGTTGAAGCCGCCGCGACGTCGCGCCCCCGACACCAGCGGCGCAGTTCTCCGCGTTCACCGAGCGCGGCTCCGTTGAAGTGGGGCGATCTGCGCCGCGCGCTGCGCGACGACCACATTCTCCGCGTTCACCGAGCGCGGCTCCGTTGAAGGAACGCTCCGTTGCCGGTGCGCATGTTGACGCCGAGCTGGTTCTCCGCGCTCGTCGAGCGCGGCTTCGTTGAAGTCGGTACGGCGCCGTCGGTCCGTCGCGCTCGAAGCGTTCTCCGCTCTCGTCGTGCGCGGCTTTGTTGAAGCGCGCTTTCACCGACACCTACTTGGCCGGGAAGATGCTGGTTCTCCGCGCTCACTGCGCGGCTTCGATCTGGCCCCTCTCCCTGACCCTCTCCCCGCACGCGGGGAGAGGGAACTTCGCTACTTCTTCAGCGCCGCTTCGATGCGATCGAAGCTGTACGAGTCGGGCCCGTAGCGGCCCAGGATCGTCTTCGTCGAGTCGATGAGGAACGGGCCGTGGTTCCCCTTGGCCAGCGCGTAGCCGGCCTCGGGCTTCTCGACCACGAGCTCGCTCACCTGCTCGCCGTGCAGCACGCGCTTCACCTTCAGCTTCACCGTCTGCGCGGCCGTCTTCTGCCCGGTGCTGGTGGCGCCGGGCTTGGCTTCGACCTTCGCGGGCGCGGCGCCGGTGGCGACGATCTCCGTCACCTCCGCGTCGACCACCCACTGCGCGTTCGGAATCACGTCTTCAATCGGCTCAGGAGGCTTCGCCATGACCTGGGGTTCCCTTCAGCGCTCGAAGTAGAGCGACTGGTACAGCTTCGTGAAGTCTTCCAGCTTCAGCTTGAACACGCCGTCGTTCGCCCCGTTGCCCGCAGGCTCCGACTCGCCCCACGGGTTGCGCAGCACCACGTAGCGATCGGTGCCCGACGTCTCGTACCCGAGGATCGAGTACGCGTGGTTCGCGTACACGCCGGTGTTCGTGTACCGGCCCGACGAGTCGTCACCGTACGTGCCCGCGCCCACGGCCTTGCCCGCGTCGACGTTGGCGACGATCTGGCTCCACGCCTTGTCGGGGCTGCCGTAGCTGAGGCTCTGGTACGACGCCTCGGTGCCCAGCACGTCTTCGAACACGTCGCTCACGTGCCCGCCGTTGCCGATGGTGTCGTAGCTGCCCTTCCACTGGGCGTAGGCCTTCTCGACCAGCGGGAACCACAGCTCCATCTTCTTGGCGTCGCTGCTGTTCGACGAGTGGCCGTAGAGCGCACCGCCGTAGCTGCGCGCGTAGAGATCGCCGTCGACCTTGATGGGCACGTCCTTCGCGCGGCCCGTCGCCCAGTCGCGCTGCTTGAACGTCACCGTGTACGTGCCGTCGCCGTTGTCCTTCACCAGGTTGGTGATGGCGTCGGGGTTGGCCTTGGCGATCGCCGCCAGCGCCGCGGGGAAATAGCAGTCGCCGATCTGCCCCTGGCGCACGTCGTCAGCCTTGGGGCCGTCGACGAAGAGCGGGCCCGTGAAGCGCACCTTGTTGAACTTCGGCTTGCCGGCCGAGTCGAGCTCGTCCTTGTGCAGCGCCGGGTCGGGCACGAGGTCGACGTTGCCGGGCGCGCCGCCGGGCACCGTCACGTTGCCGACGCTCTCGGTGAACGCCGTGTTGTTGACGCCGTCGCTCGCGGCGATCGCGAACGAGTCACCGGCCTTGCCGTTCAGCTGGAAGCCCGCGGGAAAGCCACCTTCCGCAGTGATGGTGACCTGCGTCTTCTCGCCGGTGCGGTTGTTGGTGAACTGCAGCTGCGCGCCGGGCTCCGAGACCTGGCGGCTGGCGTTGATGTTGGTGACGTCGATCTTCCCGTTGCCGGCGTCAGCCGCGCCGATGCGGAACAGCGCCACGACCGCGTTGCGCGAGTCCTTCGCTTCGAGGCCGCTCGCCTTCACCGTCACCCAGTCAGACGTGGTGCCGTCGGCGTAGCGCGCGCGCATGCGAATGAGATCGCCTTCGCGCATCGCCTGCTCGCCCGTCAGCTTCACGAGGTCGAACTTGCCGTTGGCGTCGGCCTTGCCGACCACCATCGTGTCGTCCATGTGCAGGCGACCACCGGGCGCGGTGGTGATGTTGATCGCCTCGATGGTCGCGCCGGCCTTCGTCGTGCCCGACAAGCCGTTGGTCTGGCCACCGTTGACGCTGATGCCGTTCGCGGTGATGGCGGTGGGGTTCGGCGTCGGCGTCGGGCTGGGGTTCACCGGCGACGGGCTGCGACCGAGGACCTGCTCGAGGAACGCGCGCGCCGAGGCTTCGAGCGGCACCTGACCCTTGTCGAGGATCGTCTCGAGATCCTTCCGCTCGTTCGCCGTGATGCCGTCGCGCGCCAGGGCGATCTGCTGCTCCGTCGTCATGCCCGGCTTCTTGAGCTGGTCCGCCAACTTCACCTGGCCCCAGCGGCTCGAGTCGCCGAGGTGCGAGAGGATCTCGACCGCTTGATCCTTGCCGATGGGCTGCGCGCTGCGCTCGTACGACGTGTACAGCGTGGACAGACGACGATCGTTGATTGAAACGGGCATGCGCTGAAACCCCAGGGTGGGAGGAAGTGCGCGTTACTGTAGCGGATCAGCGCTGGCCGAAAAGCCGCTTCAGGCCTCGGAAGAGCCCGCTCGGTGACGACGGAGTGGGGCTGGTTTCCCCAGGCAGCGGCGATTCGGCGAGCAGCTGTGCCTGCACGTCGTCGCTCGCGTCGGCGGTGCTGAACGTCACGTCGAGCTGTTTCCCGGTCGGCGTGGTGGCCGTCAGCGAGAGCCGGCCGTCGCGCGACACCGAGAAGCGCACGTTCAGTTCGCCATCGCGCTCGGCCTCGAGCGTCAACGCGCCGAGGTACTCGTTCTCTTCGGCGCGCGCGGCGGTGCCCTGCAGCACGGCGAGGCGCACCGGAGTCTGCGCCGTCACCGGCACGTCGAGCGACTTCTCGGCGGGCAAGCGCGTGTTGCGCTCGAGCACCCGACGGAACCCGCCGCCTTTCACCGCGACGCCGATGGGCGAGCTCAACACCTCGGCCAGCGACAGCCCGCGCTTGCCCTTCTCACGTTGTACGAGCGAGTGGCCATACAGCGCCGCGCCGAGCGCCACCGCACCAGCCGGGTCGACGTCGGTACGACCGGGGCGACCGAGCTGCTGCTCGAGGTGTCGGCGCACGGCAGGCGATCTCGACTGACCGCCGACCAACAACACCTCGTCGAGGCTCTGCGCCGAGAGCTTCGCGGCGTCCAACACGGCCTGGGTCACCTGGCCCGTGCGCTCGACGAGATCCTGCGTCGCCGACTCGAGGAAGCCGCGCTCAACCTCCACGCGGAGATCGACAGGGGTGCCGGCCGAATCGGTCGTGGCGAATGGCACGTGCACCGGCGCGAGGTCCGCGTCGCTCAGCGCGATCTTCGCGACCTCCGCCGCGTCGCGCACGCGCTCCACCGTCATGCGCGAGGCCAGCAACGAATCGCGGGCGTCGGGCCCCATGGTGCCGATGAGCGCGTCGGCCAGCCGGGCGTCGAAGTCCATACCGCCGAGGAAGTTGTCGCCGCCGGTGCTGACCGCTTCGAGATCGTCGCCGGTGATCTCGACCACCGACGCGTCAAACGTGCCGCCGCCCAGGTCGTAGACGAGCACGCGCTTGCGCGCGAGGCCGCGGCCGAAGCCGAACGCCAACGCCACCGCCGAGGGCTCGTTGAGAATAGAGAGCACCTGCAGCCCGGCGAGCTCCGCCGACGCGATGACGGCGGCGCGCTGGTGATCGGTGTACCACGCCGGCACGCACAGCACGGCGCGCGTCAGCTCTCGACCCAGCTTGTCCTGCGCGGCGTTCTTGAGCTCCTTGAGCAGGTGCGAGGCGAACTCTGCGATGGAGAACACGCGGCCGCCGAGCTCGATGCCCACGTCGCCTTCGGGGTCTGACGCGAACGTGTAGGGCGACACCTTCGCCAGCTCGCGTACCTTCTTCGACTGCGCGCGGCGGCCCATGAGGCGCTTGAAGCCCGAGACCGCCGCTTCAGGGTGATCGACGCGGTGCTTGCGCGCGGCGCTGCCGATGAGCACGCGATCTTTCACCGTGTCGAAGGCGACGACCGATGGCAGGGCGAACGCGCCGCGCTCCGACGGAATGGGAATGAGCGTGGGCGTGCCGTCGATGACGAGCGCCGCGCGGCAGGTGGTGGTGCCGAGGTCGATGCCGAGGACGACGTCGTCAGCGAGCGGCACCGGGCCCTTCCTCGGGGCAGGCGCAGCGGCGAACGTGATGGGCGCGGGCGTCGGGCGCGACGAGACCGGCGGCGGCGCTGGCTCAGGTGACGGCTCGGTCGCCGGGGCTTCAGCGGGGGCGGGCGTCTCGCGCCGCTCGAGGATGAGATCGATGAGGCCCTTGGTGCGCGGGTCGATGCGCGTGAAGCGCACCAGCATGCCGGCCTTGCCGGGCTGATCGTCGACCACCAGCTTGTGCACCACGCCTTCGCCACGCATCAGTCGCGCGCCGTCTTGCAAGACGAGCTCGAAAGACAGCGGGGTGCCTTCGGGCTTGCCGCCCTTGGTGGCGATGAAGATGCCGCCGCGGGTGACGTTGGCGCCGTAGCGGTCGATGAACTCGTCCTCGGTCGCGAAGGGCAGGCGGATCCGCAGTGGGATCTTCCTGGGCTCGTTCGACGACGGGGACGTCATTGCAGCGGCAATTCTACCCGGCTGGCGTCGGTCGCCAGAATGATCTTCAGCCCCTTGGCGATCATTTCGTCGGGCGCCTCGAAGAAGAGCACCAGCTTCTCGGTGCTTCCGGCGCGCAGCGACACCGAGAGCGGCGACCCGTGACCGACGCGTTGCACGTCGCGCGCGATGCCCACCGAGTGCTCGCCGTTCTCGAGTTTCGCGCCCGAGAGGTCGAGCGTGACGTCTTTTTTCGCCGCGGCGTCGAGCGTCACGCGCAGAAAGCGGTCGGTGGTCGACAGGCTCAGCTTTGCGCCGACGACCGTCTGCGAGCGCTGCACTTCAACCAGCGTCAGCGCGGTGGTGCCGAGGTCTGCCGCCACACCTTCGGGAACGCCGAGGAAGTCGGGCTTGCTGTCTGACGCGACGATCTTCGCCAGCGGGTCTGGCTCGGGCTCCTTCAGCTTCGGCGCCTTCGCCAGGCGTTCCTGCTCGGCCTTCAACTTCTGCAGGAGCCGATCGTTGGGTTCGAACTCCTGCTGCGGCTCGTCTTTCGGGCAGCCAGCGAACAGCAACCCGATGACGAGCCAGCGCTTCATGCGCCCTTCACCATGGCCACGAGCTTGTCGAAGGCCTGCGGGAGCTTTGATGCGTCGGAGCCGCCAGCCTGGGCCATGTCGGGCTTGCCGCCGCCCTTGCCGCCGAGCTCCGCCGCCATCACGCGCACCGCGTCGCCGGCCTTGAAGCCCTTCTCGACGAGGTCCTTCGTCGCCGCGACGAGGATGATGGCCTTGCCGTCGCTGGTCTCGCCGCCGAGGCCGATGACGCCCGACTTGAGCTGGTCGCGGTAGCGATCGGCGAGCTGCTTGAACACGTTGGCGTCGGCGGGGTCGATGCGCTGCGTGAGCACCTTGACGCCGTTGACCTCCTGCACGTTCTCGCCGCTCTTGGCGCCGCCCTGGCTCGCCTTGAGCTGCACCTCTTCAATCTTCTTCTCGAGCTCCTTCACGCGCTTCTGGGAGGCCTCGATGCGCTTGGGCAGATCGGCGGGCGTCGACTTGTAGAGCTCAGCCGCGCGCAGCAGCACGCGCTCCTGCTCGCGGGCGTACTGGGCCGCGGCGGCGCCCGTGAGTGCGACGATGCGCCGCACGCCGCTGGCGATCGACGCCTCGGTCTGCACGCGGAAATAGCCGATGTCGCCCGAGCGGCTGACGTGGGTACCGCCGCACAGCTCCGTCGACGCCGAGTGCACGGTGACGACGCGCACCTTGTCGCCGTACTTCTCACCGAAGAGCGCGACCGCGCCGGCGGCCTTCGCTTCGTTGATGCCCATGATCTTCGTGTCCGCGCCTTCGTTGTCGCGGATCCACCCGTTCACGAGATCTTCGACGGCGTCGATCTGCTCGGCCGTCATCGGCGTGAAGTGCGAGAAATCGAAGCGCAGCAGCTCGGGCTGCACGACAGAGCCCTTCTGGTTGACCGTCTCGCCGAGCACGACCTTGAGCGCCTTGTGCAGCAGGTGCGTGGCCGAGTGGTTCGCGCGGATCTTCTGGCGACGCTCGCCGTCGACGTTGGCGGTCACGGTGTCGCCCAGCTTGAGCGCGCCTTCCGTCACCTTGCCCTTGTGCACGATGAGGCCGCCGGCGGGCTTCTGCGCGTCGGTGATGGTCACCTTCACGGCGTTGTTGGTGAGCACGCCCGTGTCACCGACCTGGCCGCCTGACTCGCCGTAGAAGGGCGTGGCGTCGAGCAACACCTCGACGTCGTCGCCGGCCTTCACCGCGTCGACCTGCTGGCCCTTGCTGATGAGCGCCAGCACCTTGCCGCTGCCGGTGACGCCGTCGTAGCCGAGGAACTTCGTCTCGGCGTTCGACGCCGCGAGCTTCATGTAGATGTCGGCGATGCCCTTCTCGCTGCCGAGCGCGCCTTGCGACGCGCGCTCACGCTCTTCGTCGAGCAGCTTCTCGAAGCCCGCCTTGTCGATGCCGAAGCCTTCTTCCCTGGCGATGACCTCGGTGAGGTCCCACGGGAAACCGTAGGTCTGGTGGAGGTCCCACACCACGGCGCCGGCCAGCTGCGTGCCCTTCGCCTTGCGCAGCTTCTCGAACTCCTGCGCGATGACGCCGAGGCCGCGCTTGAGCGTGCGGCGGAACGAGTCTTCCTCGTGGCGCGCCACCTCGAGGAGGAACTGCCGCTTGTCCTGCAGCTCCGGGTACGCCCCGGCCATGTTGTCGATGACCGCCTCGACGACCGACGAGAAGAACGGCTCGGCGAGATCGAGGTGCTGATCACCGTGGCGGATCGCGCGGCGCATGATGCGGCGCAAGACGTAGCCGCGGCCTTCGTTCGACGGCTGCACGCCATCGGCCACGAGGAACGCCGTGGCGCGCGCGTGATCGGCGACCACGCGCATGGCGGCGTCGGTGACGGCCTGCGGGCCCCACGACGCGCCGTACTTCTTGCCGCTCAGCTTCTCGATGGTGGCGAAGAGCGGGGTGAAGAGGTCGGTGTCGTAGTTCGACTTCTTGCCCTGCACGTACGCGGTCACGCGCTCGAGGCCCGCACCGGTGTCGATCGACGGCTTGGGCAGGTTCACCAGCGAGCCGTCGGCCTTGCGCTCGAACTGCATGAACACGAGGTTCCAGATCTCCAGCCACGCGTCTGACTCGCCGGGCTTGTTGGCCTCGTCGACGGCGCCTTCCGGCAGGTAGACGTAGATCTCGGAGCACGGGCCGCACGCGCCGGTGTCGCCCATCGACCAGAAGTTGTCGGCCTTGCCGAGCCGGTGCACGCGGTGCGCAGGCACGCCGGCCTTCACCCACAGCGCGGCGGCTTCATCGTCAGCGGGGATGCCGTCTTCACCCTTGAACACGGTGACCGACAGCCGCTCGACGGGGATGCCGAGCTTCACGGTGACGAAGTCCCACGCCCACTTGACCGCGTCGGCCTTGAAGTAGTCGCCGAACGAGAAGTTCCCGAGCATCTCGAAGAACGTGTGGTGACGCGCGGTGAAGCCGACGTTGTCGAGGTCGTTGTGCTTGCCGCCGGCGCGCACGCACTTCTGCGTGGTGGTGGCGCGCGTGTAGTCGCGCGTCTCGCGGCCGGTGAACACGTCCTTGAACTGCACCATGCCGGCGTTGGTGAAGAGCAGCGTCGGATCGTTCGCGGGAACGAGGCTCGACGACGTGACGCGGCGGTGCTGGTGCGACTCGAAGAACGAAAGGAACGCCTCGCGGATCTGCGCGGCGGTGAGCGTTGAAGGCATGCGCGGGGGGTTATTCCACGAGGTCATCGATTTCAACGACGGCCCCGGCCCGCGTTTTCAGACCAGCGGCGCCTCTTTCACCCAGTTCTGGTAGCCCGACCAGGTCGGGTCAGGCCGGAACTCCGCTTCGATGCGGTAGGCCGGGTTCGCTTCCTTGAAGACCACCGCGGCGCGCGACACCTTCGCGGCGTCTCCGTAATAGACGTAGTACTCGCGCACGCCTTCGGTCGCGACCCGGCGGATGTAGACGGCCCAGCCGTTGCCGTACTTCTCGAGCGCCGCCATCAGGCTCGCTTCGAGCTGCTCGAGCCGCTTCGCTTCGTCCGGGTGCCAGAGCGCGCCGCACGGGTCCATCTGGTTCCACACACCGATCCACATCAGGTTCGGCAGCTGCGCGCTGGGCAGCGGCTGATCACGAAACTGCGTGTCGAGAAGAACCTGGGCCTTCTTTCCGTCGATGCGGGTCATGAAGTGTTTCCAGCTCATGCCGACGGTCGTACCACGCGGCGCCAATGTGGGTCTTTCTGCGCGGAAAATCGGTGCAGCGCGCGACGAGTCGGACCCATTACAATGAGCGCCTCAGTGCGGACGGCGTTCGTGGTGCTCTCTCTTGTTTCGTTCGCCGCCAGCGCAGCGGAAGACGCGCGCGTCTCGTTCTTGAGCAAGCAGCTCGCCGGCGCGAAGGACGCGCGTGTTCGTGCGCAGACCGTCTTGCTGCTCGGGCAGACGGGCAGCGATTCAGCAGTGACGCCGTTGTGCGGCGCGCTCAAGGACAATGAAGCCGTGGTGCGCACCGCGGCCGCGGCCGCGCTCGGTGAACTGCGATCTCCTTCGGCGATGACGTGCCTGAAGGGCGCGACCAGTGAGAAAGACACCACCGTGCGCGCGGCGATCGACAAGGCCCTCGCGCAGCCCATGGTGACGGCGGGTGGTTTGTATCTGCAGGTCGAGCCCGTGCAGGACAAGGTCGGTGGGCTGCCCGACAACCTGATCGCGCTCGCGAATCAGGTGATGCGAGACAAGCTGACTGACCTTGGCGCTGACATCGCCCCTCCGAACGAAGACAAGAAGTCGGCAGCGAGCCTCATCCGTGTGAAGAAGCTCAAGGCCTACCAGTTGCGCATGCAACTGCTGCCCGGATCGAGCGAGAAGGGTTTGAAGGTCGAGATGTTGATCATGTCGTACCCGGAGCAGGCGTTGAAGGGGTCGTGGAACGTGAAGGCAGCGGGCGGCAAGCCGGAGACCTTGATTAAGGCCATGGTGCCGCGCGTGTTGGACGACGCGGCGTCCGATCTCGAGTGGAAGAACTGAAAGTCGCGAGGGGAAAGACCCATGTCTGAAGGCACGCCAGCGCAGCACCCGGGAGGCGCGAAGAACCGCAAGCTGCGGAACTTCCTCCTCGACGCGCGCTTTCAGCTGAAGTTTGCCGCGTACTTCGTCGCCCTCGCGCTCGTGGTCGCCGGCGTGCTCGGCGTGGTGCTGGTGCGCACGACGAGTTCACTGTTCTCACAGATTTCCGACTCGGTCGAAGCGCGCAAGAAGGCCGCCGAGACCAGCCGCGAGCTCGGCAACTGCACCGTCAACAACGAGCTGGCGGCGGGCATGGACAACCCGGAGCTTGTCGCTTCGCTCGCCGACAAGAGCAAGGCCATCGACGCCGCGTTCGAAGCCGAGAAGCGCGCGGCGCAGGAACAGTCGCTCGAGGTGCAGCGCCAGCAGCGCACGACGCTCTACTTGCTGCTCGGTGTGCTGGCGGCGTTCATCTTCCTCATCGCGGCCACGGCCATCGTCATCACCCACCGCATCGTGGGCCCGCTGTTCCGCATCAAGCGCATGGCGCGTGAAGTCGGCAGCGGCATGGTGCGCCCGCCGACCTACGGCTTGCGCCCGGGCGACGAGCTGCAGGACGTGTTCGCGGTGTTCGCCGAGATGGTCACGGCGCTGCGCGCGCGCACGGAGGGCGATCTCGCCGCGGTGAAGGCCGGCGACGCCGACTCGCTCAAGAAGCTGCAGGCCTCGCTCGAAGAGCGCCTCAATAAGTGACGCGCTGAGGCTCGAGCCCGCGGAGGGCGCGAGACGCGCGCTCGTCGATGCCTTGTGGGCTCGCGAGCGTCACGACGGCCGCGTTCACTGACAGCACCGCGCCTCGCCAGTCGCGAGTCCCGTAGAGGATGCAGTGCGTGGCCGTCACGCGCGCTTCGCGTCGCCACTCCAGCACGCGCACCGCGCCGGGCCGCTGGGCTCCGAGCGAGATGGCGACGCCCGCTGCGTGCAGCGACTCCACCAGCGGATCGAGCGGGCCAGGGCTCACGATGACGTCAGCGCCGGTGTCGGCGATGAGCTGTGGCAGCGCTTCGGCGCAGATCGCTTCGGTGATCACCCTGACCCGCGACGTGGGGACCGGCGGAACCCCGACGCCGCGACGTTGCGCCCATCGCAGGCTGCCCAACGTCGAAGCGAGCAGACACGCGCGGTTGTTCAGGCGACGCGCGAGCCGCTCGCCGACGCGCGTTGGGGTCAGCAGCAGCGCGTCTTCGCGAACCACCAGCTCCATGCCCCGCGGAACTGGCGCGAGGAAGGGCGCGCTCAGCTCGGACGAGAAGCCCTGCAGCGCTGCTTCTACGCGGTGCCATGCGGGCTCCAGTCGTGCGCGCGCCGTCACCGGGCCCGCCGGGTGCTCCAGCAGCGCTGCCGCGAGCGCGGTGACGTCGACGCCATTCGCTTCGAGGTCGCGGAGCGACAGGCGCACCTGCAGCCGACGCCGTTCGACGTCGGGCAGCCGATCAGCGTCAACCACCAGCAGCGCGTTGTGGCGAGTGCTCTCCAGCGCGTGTTGATGCGTGACGAGCCGCCACGTCAGCTCCGAGCCGGCTCGACGGGTCAGGCAATCCTGCGCAGCGCAGCGGCACTCGCGCACTGACTCGACGAGCGCGTCGACGCCGGTGACGCGCGTTCGCACGAAGCCGCTGAGGCTCTCGAGGTCGCAGGTGCGCGTGCGCAGCAGCCACGAGGCCAGGTACGCGCGGCCGAAGCGCTCCAACTCGTCGGCCACCGGCCTGTGCAACGCTTCTCGCAGCGCTGACGAGCACAGCGTGCGTCGCGCCACCGCTGGCACGTCAGGCCGCTGCGAGAGCTCTCGAAACGTCGCGCTGGGCACGGCGACCGTCAGTGGGTTGGGCGCAAGGCGGGCGGCCCGCAGCGCGAGTTCGACGATGGGGGCGCGCTCCAACTCCGCGCAGACCACCTCGGGCGCGGCCGCCCAGCGCGCGAGCCTGGCCGCGAGCGCGTCGTCGACGGCGACCTCCGGCGGTGGCGCGATGACCCGGCGTGGCTGGCCCACGAGGAGCGCCCGCAAGGCGTCGCACAGCGCGCGACGATCACGGCTCTGCGGTGGCTCGAGCTGTCGCAGCACTGCCTCGAGCTGCGCGCTGTCACCATCGACGAGGAAGCGCGCGCCGAGGGCAGAGACCATCAAGAAGGTGTCTTCCGCGTCGTCGACAGCCCGGTGTCTGGCGCCTGCGCCGACGCCCAACCACTTCACCAGCGCGTCGAGCGAGTGGCTCGGTCGGTCGGGGAACAGCAGCTGCGCGAGCTCGCAGCTGTCGAGCAGCGCGTGCGCAGCGATCAACTCGCCGAGGAAGGACCGCTCGAAGTTGCCGTTGTGCGCCACGAGGGACCAGCCCTCGAGCGCCGCTGCCACCTCGTCGCGGAGCGCGCTCAGTGGTTGGGCCGCCGCGAGCTTGGCGTCGGTCAGGCCCGTCAACGCGGCGATCATCGGCGCGAGCGTCCTCGTCGGTCGCACCAGCCACTGCCGACGGCCGACGACCACGCCGGCCTCGACGAACACCGCACCGATCTCGACGATCTCCTCGCTCGCGGCATCGAGCCCCGTCGTCTCGATGTCGATGAAGCAGTGCCTGGGCAGGAGCGCCGGTGTGACCACGGCGCGACCCTAGTCGTTGCTGCGTTGTGGCGAGGGTGATTAGGAGCGGTGTCCTCTCGCCGTCAGGAGTCGCCATGTCGTCACTCAGACCCCTCGTCCTCTCGCTGTCCCTCGGCGTCCTCGCTGCGTCGGGCAGCAGCTGTTCGCCTGTGCAGAAGTGCAGCCCGACGTCGTGCAACGGCTGCTGCGACGCCACCGGCGCCTGCCAGACCGGCCTCACCAACGACGCGTGTGGGCAGCGTGGCAGCACGTGTCAGCTCTGTGGCCTCGGTCAGACGTGCTCCGTGGGCTTGTGCTCGTTGGGCGGCTTCGGCGGCGGCACTGCGACGGGTGGTGGCACTGCGACGGGCGGCGGCACCGCGACCGGCGGCGGCACGGGTACGGGCGGCGGCGACGGCACGGGCGGGGGTGTCGGCACGGGCGGCGGTGATGGCACGGGCGGCGGCGTCGGCACGGGCGGCGGCGTCGGCACCGGCGGCGGCGTCGGCACCGGCGTCGGCACCGGCGCGGGTGACGTGACCGGGACCTACGTGAACCGCTTCTTGTTGGCCGACGGCGGGACCACCGTGGTTCAGCCGAACCTCAGCACGGCGCCCCTTGGCGCGTGGATCGTCGAGAACGGCCAGCCCGTGTACCGCACCGGCGTCGGCGGGCTGAACGGCACCTTCACGATCCCCAACGTGCCGACGGGCAGCTACTTGCTGCGGCTGGGCACGTCGTACTTTACGACCAGCTCGCGCACGCCGTCGTTCGACTACTCGTACGTCGGGCGCGCTGACGCCACGGCGCCGACGATCGATCCCACGACGCTCAGCTTCTCGGTGAGCGGCCTGCAACCCTGGGACGCGCAGAACGACTACCTTGAGCTGAGCTCGTACAACGCGGGCTCCAGCGATCTCTTCGGCTTCGAGGCGTACAGCACGCAGCCGCCGCTCGCCGGCGCGACCACGTTCAGCGGTTCGCTCAACTACTCGCTCTACGCGAACGCCTACGGCACGCCGATGATCGACGCCACCCGCGGCGACGTCGCGCACCTCGTGCAGCACACGTTCCGCACCGACGGTGGCGTGGCGTTCGGCACGGCCGTGCGCAGCGTCGAGATCACCAGCCTCGCGATGGCCGACGGCCAGACCTCGAACGTGGTGGGCGCGATGGCCCCGACGCCGACGACGTCGCTCACCTACGATCTGCGCGCGGCTGATTTCTTCACCGCCGCCTCGCAGCTCTCGCCGGGCACCGGGCAGTTCTACGGCGCCGTGTACCAGACGCCCAACCCCCAGGGTCACGCCGCCGACCTCTTCACGCGCGTCGCGTTCTGGCTCGCAGCCTCGCCGACGGTGCCGCCGGTCACCGTGAGCTACGGCCTGCCGTACGGCTCGTCATGGGCCACGTCGGTGTACTTCGGCTACTACGTCGACGTGACGCGCCAGCTCGCGGGCACCACCACCGGCGCGCGCTTCTCGTCACAGATCGCCAGCGTCACGTCGTTGCCGGCGTTCATCTCGACGCTGGTGCAGCCGCGCCTCACGCCGGTGCGCCAGCTGCGCATCAACAACGCCGATCTCACCGTCGACCAGATGGGCGTCGGGTTGACGCCCACCATCACGTGGCTGGCGCCGTCGCTCGGCGTCCCGACGCGCTACCAGGTCCGCGTCGATCGGCTGGCCAACGTGAGCGGCGAGACGCGCGTCGCGGCGACCGTCGTCATCACCACCACGGCGACGAACCTCACCTTGCCGCCGGGCATGATGGTGAACGGTCAGACCTACGTCTTCACCGTCAGCGCGCTGGAGGTCGCGAACCCCACCGCCGACGGTGTCTTCGTGTCGACCGGCCTGCCGTACCACACGGCCGTCGCCATCAGCGGCCTGGTGACGCCGTAGTCAGTCGACCAGCAACACGCCGCCGATCATCTTGTCCATCGCGCAGCCGAACTTCACGCTGCCGGCGCGCGTGGGCGTCCAGTTGACCGAGACCGTCTTGAAGAGCGGCAACGGCACGTTGATGTCGGTGCCCTCGATGAGGATCTCGGTCGCGCACGTCTCGTCGGTCTTGCGGGTGATCTGAAGCGTGACGGGCTCGTTCAGCTTCACCTTCACGTCGCCCGGCACGAAGCCGTCGTCGGTGACCGCCATGGTGATGACGCGGCCGCTCGTCGGCTCGGCGGGCGCCGCTTTCTCGGCGATCGGCTGCTTGGTCGGTGCCTCGGCGCGGACCTCCTCCTTCTTGCAGGCGGTCAGCGACAACAGGGCCAGAAAGATGAGTGTGCGCATTGTGGTTGATGTTTAGCCCGACGTTCCACCTGTCGCACGGTTACGCATTCGGTAACGGTCCGTGAGACAGTTCGGGGGCTGCTGCCGTCCAGCAGGTTGAGGAGTCGGAAACGATGCAATGGACAGCGTGGAGCGTCGAGCTCGCCCGAGGCGAGAACCGCGAAGGTCAGGTGCTCATCACCGGCGAGGCCGCGCCTGAAGAAGCGCGCGCCCCGGTGATGGTCAACCTGGTGCTCGACCGCAGCGGGTCGATGAAAGGTGCGCCGCTGGCCGCCGCCGTCGAGGCCGCGCAGCAGCTCGTCGAGCGGTCCCAGCCTGAAGACTTCCTCGGCCTGGTGCTGTTCGACGGCGTCGCCGAGCAGCGCGTGCCGCTTTGCCAGATGGACACCCGCGGCAAGCGGCAGATGGTCGAAGCGCTGCAGGGCATCCAGACGGGGCGCGGCACGGCGTTGCACGGCGCGCTCGAGCTGGCGCTCAAAGGGCTCAAGCGCACGCTGGTGCCGGGCCGCAAGCCGCGCATGCTGGTGCTGACCGACGGCGAACCTTCCGTGGGCCCCGACGTACAGGAGGCCTTCGACGAGCTCGGTCAGCGGCTCGCGCACGAGAAGGTCTCGGTGCACGCGCTCGGGCTCGCCAAGCACTACATGGCCGACGTGCTGCAGGCGCTCACCGAGCCGTCGGGCAACGCGTTCGAGCACGTCGACGGGCCGGAAGGCCTCGGCGAAGCGATGGGCGGCGTGATGGCGCACGTCTACGGCCAGGTCGCGACCGAGGCGAGCGTGCGCGTGCAGCCGCAGGGCTTCATGGCGTTGACGGTGCGCCACGCGTACCCGACGTCGCTCGACAACGACTCAGTGACGGTGACGCTGGGCGACGTCTCGCGCGGCTACTCGCGCCGCGTGTTGTTGGCGGGCACCGTGCTGTCGCCCGACTGGTCGCTGCAGCTGCACGCGACCGCGCGCGAGAACGGCGATGTGCGCCACTGGAAGATCGAGCACGAGCGTGTCGCCGCCGATTCCGCGCGCGGCAAGTTGATCGTCGGGCTCGCGCACGAGCTTGAGCTCGTCGCTGAAGAGACTGCGGCGTGGCTCTCGCTCGCGCGGAAGGACCTTGAGCGCGCTGAGCAGCAGCTCGAAGCCGCCGAGAGCCACCTTCGCAGCGTGGTGACGCTCGCGCCCGAGGGCGTGCCGGTGCGGCGGCACCTCGAGCGCCTTGGAGATCTGCGGCTCGCCGTCGAGCGCGGCGAAGGCGACATCCCCTTGCTGATTCGTCGGGCGCAGTCGGCGCGCGCTGGCACCAACGTGAGCCAGGTCATTCCCCTCAACGCGTACCGCCGTCGCTGAGCCATGGGAGACGCCGCGGTCGTCGCTGACGGGCTGCGTGCGTTCCAGGCGCAGGGCGCGTTCTCTGAAGAGCACTACGCGGCGCTCCGTCGACTCGTGCTCGGCGTGGGCCGCGTGCAGGCGGAGCTGCTCGACGGCTTCGTGGGGCTCTTCTTCGAGCGCCATGTGCTGGACGACACGCGGCTGTCCGAGTTGCTCGCGTTGCCGGAGCCTGAGCTCGAGCGCGCGGTGCGACACCGCTTCAAGCAGGTCGTCGCCGGCGGGCAGGACTCCCATCAGGCGTGGCACGCGCTGGCGGCGCACGTGCGCGACGCGCTGACGGTGCTGATGGGCCCGGGCGCGTCGACGTGGCCGGCCAGCTTGACCTCTCGACAGGGCTTCTCGGCCATCGCCGTCGAGCAAGCCGTGGCGACGCTGTGGGCTGAGCTCGGCCGGCGGCCGACGCCGCGCGAGGCCACGCAGGATCTCTTTGGTCGCTACGTCACCGCGCCGGTGTCGTCGTCAGACTCGAACGCCGGAGCCCGCGAGTTCCCGGCGGTGGTCGTCGCCCGGCTCGACGCGCAGCGATTGGCGCGGGCCATCGTCGGCGTGCTGAGCGACGACGAGCGCGACCTGCTGCGTTCCCAACTCGACGGGCAGCCCGTTGATGAGTGGGCGACGGGCCGAGGTGTGTCGCGCGCCACGGCGTACCGCATGCTGGCGCGCATCAAGGCGCTGTGCCGCGTGGAGTTCGATCAGCGCAGCAGCCGCACGCAGCTCGAGGTGTTGGACGTGCTGCGCGGTCAGCTCTGAGCGACGACCGCGCTCGGCGCCCACGAGATCATCGCGTGGAGCGGCACGAACACCTCGTCACCGGGCGCGCCCAACAACACGTCGAACGGCCCGACCGACATCAGCGGCAGCACCAGCCGGACACCGTTGCGGAGCTGCACGGTGATGCTCTCACCGACGTGCTCCACGAACGCGCGCGGATCGCTGACGGGACGACGCGCCGGCTGTCGCGCCACGGTCGCAGGCTTCTGCGAGAGCTTCGGGTCGCGCTCCAGCTTCGGCAGCAGCGCTTCCCACGTCGCCTTCCGGGCGATGGCCACGACGTGAAGCTTCTCCATCTGACCGCTCTTCTCGGCGGTGAACGAGACCGGCGCGACCCCGGTGAGCGTGTCGAGGGCCGTGCGTTCACCCAACACGATCGACAGCTCGGTCTTGTCGGCGATGAGGCTGCCGATGAAGCCGTCGATGGTCTCGGGCGCGACGTTGGCGCGGGCTTCCTTGATCGCCTCGCGGCGGCGCGCGCGGGCGCGGCGGGCGCGGAACTCGTCGACCGACATGCCGCTCTGCACGATGCCGAAGGCGTCGGCGAGGTCGAGGCCCGGCGTCTTCTCGAGCAGCGTCCACGCCTGGTCGAACCGGCGCGCCTCTTCGGCGTGCAGCTTCTTCCAGATGCGGCACTTCATCTTTCCTTCGAGCTCGCCCTTGGCGATGCGGTTGGGCACGCGCTCCTTGCGGGCCAGCTGCGCGATGGCGTCAGCGCTGGGCGGCGGTCGCGGCGTCGAAGAGCGGGGTGGCCCGCGGAACGGCGGTCGCGAGCCGGTCCTCGCGGCGGGCGCGGCGGCAGGGCGCGGCGCCCCAGTGGGTGCCACGGCGCTCGGGCGCACCGGCACAGGCGTCACCGAAGACGTCGGCACCACAGGCGCCCCCGCCGGCTTACGGATCACCTGCACCACGGGCACAGGCGGCTTTCCCTTCGATCGATCAGTCACGGCGTACCACTTGCTTCGAGTTGCTCTGAGAGGTCGATGAGCCATCGACCTGAGTCCTTCACCAACTTCACTTCTCGCGCGCCATCGGCCGTCGCCACCTTCAGCACTGCCGTCGCCTCGTCAGCGCGCACCTGCGAGATCTCTCCAAGCTCTCCGGGGCGGCTCGACTGGAACAACAACAGCTGCGGTTCGTCACGCACCAACCCCTGCGACGCCTCTGAGATGGCCTTGGAGCGCTGCTGCACCTTCTCACGCGTCGCCGGCGTCAACATGTCGAACGCACGGCGGGCATCCGAACGTTGCAAGGCGGTGACGAAGGCCCGGTACGTGGCTTCTGGCGAGGTGGCCACGGGCTTCTGGCAGCCCGCAGCGATCAGCACCAACACGAGCAGAACTCCGACGCGCATCGGCGCCTTCATAGCGGGATCAGCCGGCCTGACGCACCTGATTGCGACCGTTCGCTTTCGCGGCGTACAGACATTCATCCGCCGTTTGTACGAGTGCCTCTGGACCCGTGACACCGTCGCCCGGAAACGTCGACACGCCGATGGACGCGGTGCAGCGCACCACCTGCGGTCCTGTAGGGCCTTGTGCCGTCAGCCGCATCGCTTCCACACCCATGCGTACGCGCTCGGCGGCGCGCCACGCCTCTTCGGGTGAGGTCTCGGGCAGCAGCGCCACCAGCTCTTCGCCGCCGTAGCGGGCCAGCACGTCGACGTCGCGCAGCGCCCGCCTCGCGACGCCGGCGACTTCTTTGAGCACCAGGTCGCCGAACGGGTGACCCCACGTGTCGTTCACCTTCTTGAAGTGATCGATGTCGAGCAGGAAGCAGCTCAACGGCGCGCGGTACCGCTCGCTGCGCGCGAACTCACTGGTGAGCCGCTCTTCGAAGTGCCGCCGGTTGATGAGCTGCGTGAGGCCGTCGGTGCGCGAGAGGTGCAGCAGCTCTTCGCGTTTCTCTTCGAGCTCCTTGTTGGCGCGATCGAGCTCGCGGTTCTTCACCACCAGCGCGTCCTGCAGCGCCTTCAGCCGCAGCATCGACTTCACGCGGGCCGAGAGCTCCAGCATGTCGAAGGGCTTGATCAGGTAGTCGTCGGCGCCGAGCTCGAGGCCTTCCACTTTTCCCGTGCGCCGCGCCGTCATCAGGATGACGGGGATGAAGCCGAACCCGGTCGCGCTCTGGTTTGCCTTCACGATGCGGCAGACCTCGACCCCGCCGAGGCCCGGCATCTCGACGTCCATCAAGAGCAGGTCGGGCTGATGCTGGCGAATGGCCGACAGCACCTCGGTGCCGTCCTGACATTCCACGAAGCCGTAGCCCGAGCCGTCGAGGCCTGCGCGCACCTGCGAGATGATGGTGCGATCGTCGTCGGCGACGAGGATGGTGCGCCCTTCGAGGGAGCCCAACCCGTCTTCACGTCGCGTGGCTTCGAGCGTCTTGCGGCGGGCGGCCATGGGGGCCGACGCAGCATGTCATTTCTTGATGAGGCGCGCTCGGTAGACCGGCGCCCCCGAGACCAGGTACCGCCGCTCGCGGGTCGAGGGCGCCTCTTCGGGGTCGTACGGGTGGAACACGAGCGGCCCCAGCGGGTTGTGGAAGCCGGCCTCTTCGAGGACCTTGATGCCGCGCACGCCCACGTCCTCGACGTCGGTGCGGAAATCGAAGCGCCCGCCGGGCTGCAGCAGCGTCAGCAGGAACTTCGTGAACTCCGGCTGGAGGATCGCGCGTTTCTGGTGCGCGCGCTTCCACCACGGGTCGGGAAACTGGAGGTGCAGCTGCGTGAGGCTCCCCGGCGTGAAGAGCACCGGCACCCGGTCTCGCGCGTCGCCTTCGACGACCTTGAGGCCCGTGAGGCCGTGCTTCTCGGCGCGGTGGGCGACCTCGCGGGCGTACTTCTTGCGCCACTCGAACGCGACGTAGTTCACGTGCGGGTTGCGGCGGCAGTACTCGAGCGCGAAGCCACCAGCGCCGCAGCCGATCTCCAGCTCCAGCGGGCCTTCACGGCCGAAGACCTTCGTCCAGTCGGCGGCTTCTTTCAGCGTCAGCAGGTCAGCGCCAGCGGGCGTAGGGCGAAACGGAATGCGGCTCATCGGCGCGCGCGGCTAGCACGTCGCAGCAGGAAAAGCAGTGCAACCGCAGCGAGCCCATTCACTGACGTGCAACTGCACGGCGTGTTGGGCGGGAAGCGGGGTGGCTCGGTGAGGCCAAGACCGCCGACCTCACGCGTCGGCAACGGGACCTCTGCGTTGTTGGCGTTGCTGCGGTCGTGGCCCGCGCTCTCCCACGCGAGGTCCTCGACGCGACCGGTGACGAGCCAGCGCACGACGTCGCCGCGCGTGGTGCGCACCGCGAGCTCGAGACGATCGCGTGCGGCGCCGACGGCCGGCGCGCTCAACACCGAGCCCAGCGTCGGCAGCGGTGACTCCACGGGCATGTCGCCGGTGCCGCTGATGATGAAGAGCAGCCCGTCGACGGTGGGCACCACGATGTCGGGCTCTGTGTCGGCGGTCATGTCGACCACCACGAAGCCGCCGGGCGCTGGCTGGTGCGTGAGACGTCGCAGCACGCGGCGCTCGGTGAAGTTGTCGCCAGCGCGCACCGCTTCTTCCACGTCGTAGCGCGTCACCTCGAACGCCGCGCCGTCCGCTTCGATCTGGATGAGCGAACGCAGCGGGCTGATGCCGAGACGCGCCAGCGCGGGCGCGGTGACTGACGGCTTCCAGCCCGGCAGCTCCACGAGCTGCGCGCCCTCGGCGTCGTAGACCGCGTCGGCGATGATCTCGAGCTGGGCGTTGCCACCGAGGTTGGCGAGCAGCGCCTGCGTGGCGGCGCTCGGTTTCGACCAGCTCCGCGATGACGGCCCGAACTCGTCGCTCACGATGACCTGCAGCGTCGCGCCGTTGGCGATGGCGAAATCGGCGAACGCGTCGTCGTCGATGAAGCCGGCTGCGGGCGACGAGATCTGCGGCGACGCAAGCTGGTGTGTCCACTGCGCGTCGTTCACCGACAAGGTCATCGCGCCGTCTCGCGCGACGGTGATGAGGCCGATGCCGCCAAGCGTCGGCGTGATGACGGGCGGTCCCGCTGGTGCCGCTGACAGCTGGCGCGGAAAGCCCGGCAACGAACGCCCACGCACGTCGAGCGCCGCGAGCTCGCCGTCATCACCCACCACGATGAAGTCGAGGTACCCGTCGCGGTTGAGATCGCCGATGGCCGGCGCGAACCGCCCCGACGGCGGCGATGGCGCGAGGTCCGTGACGCCGGTGAGGAAGCCACGGATCGCGTGGGTGGTGCTGGCGACGATGACGTCGACGCCGCTGCCGTCGAGATCCACGAAGCGCGGCGGGCCCGACCCAGCGCCCAGCTCAATCGCCGGGAGCTGTCCGCTCGTCGTGCCCAGCGGGGGCGCGGCGATCCACGTCTCCCAACGCCACGGCGCGCGACGCGCGGTGAAGTGCACGAAGGCGGTCGACGGGTCGGTGTTCAGCGCCGCGTCGTGCGCCGCGTGAAGCTCGACGCCGCCGTCGCAGCTGACCTCGACGCCGTCGACCGCACACGTTTCTGCCGGGCTGGCGGGGCTGCGCGGCACCGGGCTGAGCCTCGCGGGTGGTGGCAGCGCTGCGGGAAGGCCGAGCTCTGCGGCGAGCACCGCTTCGGAAACATTGATGTTTCCCAAGAGCCCGAGCCACGCCGCGGGGCCGGCGTCAGGCGCAACGGACGCGAGCAGCCCGGCCGCGCCCAGCGCGAGCACGGCGCTGTCGTCGTCACAGTCGACGCTCGGCCACGTGAGCGCGGCGGCCAGGCTGGGCGGCTGACAGGCCCGACGCGCCACGGGGAAGACGGCCGGGTGCAACGCGAGCGGCCACACGATGGCGTTCGGCGGGCTGGCCTGCAGCACGAGCGCGCGAGTGGTCTGCAACGCGTCGTCGAGCGCGGCCGAGACATCGCGGGTGTGCGGCGGGATCAGCAGCGCGTCGACCGTGGCTTCCCGCACCGCTCGAGCCAGCGACGCCTCGTCGACGACGAGCGGCACCAGCGTGCAGCCCGGGCACACGCCGATGCCAGGGAGCCCGTCGTTCACCGGCGCTGCGAGTGATCGCCAGAGGTTCGTGCCCGCGTCGGTGCTCGTCAGCGCGGCGTCGCGAACGAAGTCCCAGCCGCAGAGATCATCGACCTTGCCATTGCCGTCGTCGTCCACGCCGTCGGACAGCGCAGCGATGACGTCTGCGAGATCGACCCCACCGTTCGCGTTGCTGTCGGCGACGGTCAGATCGCCCACGTCGATGCGGCCGTTGCCGTTGAGGTCGGTGGCCGTGGGCAGCTCGCCAGCGTTGAGGCTCCAGGCGTGCGCGATGAGTGGATCGCTGAGGTCGACGGCGCTCGCGGCGACGCCCAGCCGCACCGCCGGGCTTCCCAGCGTGACGCTCCACGCGCGATCGACCGAGACGCCGCCGTCGCTGAAGGAATGCAGTGGCCACGCCGCGGCGTACCCGGGCTCGTTCGGCCAGTTTTCAGGCTGCGCCCACGCATCGGCGCCGGCGTCGCGAGGCACCGGCCAGGCAGCAAGAACGAGGGCGACGAAGAGACTCACGGGAGCGAACGAGAAGAGCAGGGGCTATATGCGCGACGCATGAAGGTCTACTCGTCCCTCGCGGAAGCGTCGAACGGCACGTTGCGCGGCTGCGCGCTTTGTCTGGGTAACTTCGACGGCGTGCACCTCGGGCACCAGGCGCTCTTCGCCGAGGCGGCGAAGCACGGGCCGGTGGTGGCGCTGACGTTCTCGCCGCACCCCGGGAAGGTCTTGCAGCCGCAGCTCGCGCCTCGGCTCATCGTCGGGCAAGCGCGCAAGTTGGAGCTGCTCGAGGCGGCCGGCGCCAGCGCGGTCATCGTGCAGCCCTTCTCGATGGACTACGCGCGCACCACGCCCGCCGCCTTCGAAGCGACGCTCTTCGATGAGGTTGGCGCACGCGCGGTCGTCGTTGGCTACGACTTCACCTACGGCACCAAGCGTGCGGGCACCGTCGCCACGCTCGAGGCTGCAGCGGCCTCGCGCGGCGCGCAGGTGCGCGTGGTCAGCGCCGTGAGCCTTGAAGGCGTCGTCGTGTCGTCGAGCAAGATCCGCGAGTACGTGCTCGAGGGCCGCGTCGAGGCCGCGGCGCGCTTGCTCGGTCGCGCGTTTGATCTGGACGGCCTCGTCGTGCCCGGCGCGGGCCGCGGGCGCACCATCGGCTTCCCCACCGCCAACATCGACACGCCCAACGAGCTGCGACCGGCGGCGGGCGTCTACGCGGTGCGCGTGAAGGTGCTCGATGGCGACGATCGCTGGCATGGCGGCGCCGCAAACATCGGTGTGAAACCTACATTCGGCGGCGGCGAGGTGACGATCGAAGCGCACCTCTTCGATTTCGCAGGCGATCTCTATGGGCGTCGTCTGCGGGTGCAGTTCCTCGAGCGGCTGCGCGCGGAGATGCGCTTCGCATCGGCGGCCGAGCTCTCCTCGCAGATCGCGCGGGATCTCGAGGCGGCGCGCGCCGCAGTCGCGCGTGGCGCACCGTGATTCCTTGCTTTGCCTGATTCAGACGGTTTGAATTCGCGACGCTCTTTTCACCGCGTTCTCGAATCGAGGGCACCACCCCATGTCAGGCCGTCTCGGCGAGCTGCTGGTTCGCGAAAATCTCATTTCCGTTCAGCAGCTGCGCAAAGCACAGGAAGAACAGCAGAAGACAGGCACCCGTATCGGCACCGCCCTCATCAAGGTCGGCGCCATCGAAGAGACGAAGCTCACCGACTTCCTCTCGAAGCAGTACGGCGTGCCCGCGATCAACTTGAAGGAGTTCGATGTCGAGCCCGACATCATCAAGTTGGTGCCGAAGGACGTCGCCGAGAAGCACCTCGTCGTTCCGGTGAACCGCGCGGGCAGCGCGCTCATCGTCGCGATGTGTGACCCGTCGAACATCTACGCGGTCGACGACCTCAAGTTCCTCACCGGCTACAACATCGAGCCTGTCGTCGCGAGCGAGCCCGCGATCCGCGAGGCCATCGAGCGCTACTACGCCGAGAAGGGCCCCAGCCTCGAAGAGATCGTCGGTGGCATGGGCGAGGACGACGTCGAGGTCGCCGATGGCGGCGATGATCAGAACGTCGAAGAGGCCGCGAAGGCCGCCGACGACGCGCCCGTCATCAAGCTGGTGAACCTGATCCTCAAGGACGCCATCGGCAAGCGCGCGTCCGACATCCACATCGAGCCCTACGAGAAGGACTTCCGCGTCCGCTTCCGCATCGACGGCGTCATGTACGAGGTGATGAAGCCTCCGATGAAGCTGAAGAACGCGATCATCTCGCGCGTGAAGATCATGTCGTCGCTCGACATCTCGGAGCGTCGTCTGCCGCAGGACGGCCGCATCAAGATCAAGCTGGGCGGCGGCAAGGAGATGGACTTCCGCGTGTCCGTCTGCCCGACGCTCTTCGGCGAGAAGATCGTGATGCGTCTGCTGGACAAGTCGAACCTCCAGCTCGACATGACGAAGCTGGGCTTCGACCCCGAGCCGCTCAAGTGGTTCAAGGAAGCCATCGATCGTCCGTACGGCATGGTGCTGGTGACCGGCCCCACGGGCTCGGGCAAGACGACGACGCTGTACTCGGCGCTCGCGGCGCTCAACGACCCGACCACGAACGTGTCGACCGCCGAAGATCCCGTCGAGTTCAACTTCGCCGGCATCAACCAGGTGCAGATGCAGGACAGCATCGGCCTCAACTTCGCGGCCGCGCTGCGCAGCTTCCTGCGTCAGGACCCCGACACCATCATGATCGGTGAGATCCGCGACTTCGAGACCGCGGAGATCGGCGTGAAGGCGGCGCTCACGGGCCACCTCGTGCTCTCGACGCTGCACACCAACGACGCGCCCGGCACCGTCAGCCGCCTGCTGAACATGGGCATCGAGCCGTTCATGGTGACGGCGTCGCTCAACCTGATTCTCGCCCAGCGTCTGTGCCGCCGCCTGTGCAACAACTGCAAGAAGGCCGTGCAGAACGTCGACGAGCAGGCCCTCATCGACGCCGGCATCCCCGCTGACAAGATCGGCACCTTCACGCTGTACGAGAAGGGCGGCTGCAAGGACTGCAACGACCGCGGCTACAAGGGTCGCGTCGCCGTCTACGAGGTCATGCCGTTCTGGGACCCGCTCAAGGAGCTCGTCATCAACGGCGCTTCGGCGGCCGAGCTGAAGGCCGAGGCGGTGCGCCTGGGCATGCAGACGCTGCGCATGGCCGCGCTGTCGAAGGTCATCGCCGGGTCTTCCACCATCGAAGAGGCGGTCAGCAACACCGCCCCCGACCGCTTCTAAGGAGAGAGTTCAGTGGCGAACCTGCATCAGCTGCTCAAGGCCATGGTCGATCGCGGCGCGAGCGACCTTCACATCACCACCGGCTCGCCACCGCAGCTCCGCATCGACGGCGACCTCGTGCCGCTCAAGATGAACCCGCTGACGCCGGTCGAGACGAAGCAGCTCTGCTATTCGATTCTCACCGACGCGCAGAAGCACAAGTTCGAAGAAGACAACGAGCTCGACCTCTCGTTCGGCGTGAAGGGGCTCTCGCGTTTCCGCTCGAACATCTTCATGCAGCGCGGCGCGGTGGCCGGCGCGTTCCGCACCATTCCGTTCAAGATCCTGACCTTCCAGGAACTGGGTCTGCCGCCCATCGTGCAGGAGCTCTCGAAGAAGCCGCGCGGGCTGATGCTGGTCACCGGGCCGACCGGGTCAGGCAAATCGACGACGCTCGCGTCGATCATCGACAAGATCAACACCGACCGTCACGAGCACATCATGACGATCGAAGACCCGATCGAGTACCTGCACCCGCACAAGAACTGCCTCGTGAACCAGCGCGAGGTCGGCGCCGACACGAAGTCGTTCAAGTTGGCGCTCAAGTACATCCTCCGGCAGGACCCCGACGTGGTGCTGGTCGGCGAGATGCGCGACCTCGAGACCATCGAAGCCGCGCTCGTCATCGCAGAGACCGGTCACATCGCGTTCGCCACGCTGCACACCAACAGCGCGGTGCAGACCATCAACCGCATCCTCGACGTCTTCCCGCCGTACCAGCAGCCGCAGGTGCGCGCGCAGTTGAGCTTCGTGCTCGAAGGCATCATGTCGCAGTCGTTGGTGGCCAAGGCGAACGGCGGCGGGCGCGTGTTGGCGCTCGAGATCATGATCCCCAACCCTGCAATCCGAAACCTCATCCGCGAAGACAAGGTGCATCAGATCTATTCGCAGATGCAGGTCGGTCAGTCGAAGTTCGGCATGCAGACCTTCAATCAGGCGCTCGCCGCGTTGCTGGCGCGCAAGATCATCTCGATGGACGAAGCGTTCGGCCGCAGCTCCGACCCCGACGAGCTCAAGAACATCATGGCGAGCGGCGGTGGGGCCGGTGTGCTCCCCGGTCATCAGGCCTCAGGGCCGGTGCCGCGAGCGGGCCCTCCGGGTAGGTAAGGGTGGGCCGCGGTCACGCATTTGGACTTTCGTGGGGGCAAGGTACGATTGCACCCCGCTCCCGGCTCGTCTGAAGAGGAACGTCAACCGTCATGGCTCAACAAGCTGCCACCACGAAACAGGCTCCGCGCTCTGCTGCAAAGAAGAGCACCACTCCCATTTTCATCTGGGAAGCCAAGACGAAGCAGGGCGAGGTCAAGAAGGGCGAGATGGAGGCCGGCGAGGTCAAGGCCGTGGAAGCGCGCCTTCTCTCGCTCGGTCTGACGCCCACCAAGGTTCGGAAGAAAGGCCTCCTCGACGCGAACATCAGTCTGCCGGGCAGTGTCGCAGCGCGCGACGTCCTCATCTTCACCCGCCAATTCGCGACGATGATCGACGCAGGTCTGCCGCTCGTGCAGTGCCTCGACATTCTCGGCAGTCAGACTGAGAGCCCGGCGTTCCGAAAGGTCATCTTCGCCATCAAGGGCCGCGTCGAGAGTGGTTCGACGTTCTCTGACGCGCTCAAGGACCACCCAAAGGCCTTCGACGAACTCTACGTGCAGCTGTGCGCCGCCGGCGAAGTCGGCGGTATTCTCGACACCATTCTCAACCGCCTCGCGGTCTATAAAGAGAAGTCCGAGAAGCTGAAGCGCAAGGTGAAGGGTGCACTGACCTATCCGGTCGCGGTCGTCTTGATCGGTATCCTCGCCGCGGCGGTGCTGTTGATCAAAGTCGTGCCGACGTTCGAGAAGATGTTCGCAGACTTCGGGTCGGCGCTTCCGGCGCCGACGCAGTTCATTATCGACATCTCGAACTGGCTGCAGAACAACATCGTCTACATCATCGTTGGCATCGTGGTGCTGGTGGTGTCATCGACGGCCTTCTACCGGAACCCGCGTGGGCGCGAGATCTTCGACAAGGCGATCCTCAGGGCGCCGATCTTCGGAGACCTCATCCGCAAGATCGCGGTCGCGCGCTTCACGCGCACGCTCGGCACCATGATCAGCTCGGGCGTTCCCATCCTCGACGCGCTCGACGTCACCGCCAAGACCGCCGGCAACCGCACCATCGAGTCGGGCATCCAATACGTGCGCAGCAAGATCTCCGAAGGCAAGAACATCGCGGGCCCCCTGGCCGAGACGAAGGTGTTCCCGTCGATGGTCGTGCAGATGATCGGCGTCGGCGAGGCCACCGGCGCCATGGACCAGATGCTCGGCAAGATCGCCGACTTCTACGACGACGAGGTCGACGCCGGTGTCGCCGGTCTGACGGCGCTCATCGAGCCCATCATGATGGTCTTCCTCGGCGGCGGCGCTGGCGGCTTCCTCATCGCCATGTACCTGCCCATCTTCAGCATCGCCGGTGCCATCAAGTAGCACCGCGGCTTCAGGGACGGACCTCCGAGTCCGGCTCCTCTGGCTCACACTCTTCCGAACGATCGTCACCACGCTCATTACAGGAGCGCTGGTGGTGCAGCTGTTCTCGTCGCCAGAGCGGCACCAGCCCACGCTGGCCGACTACGCCAGCTTCGGGCTCATCGCCCTCAGCTACGTCTTCACGCTCATCAACGGGCTGTTGCTGCGCATGGGCCGCGTCGGCCGTGGCGCGGCCTGGGTGCAGATCCCCTTCGACGTGGTGGTGGCGTCCAGCGTCGTCTTCCTCTCGGGCGGGGCGCGCTCGCCGTTCGGCTTCCTCTTCCTCGTGTCCATCATCGGCGCGGCCGTCTTGCTTGGCTGGCGCGGCGCGGTCGTCGGGCTGGCCGGCGCGGTGTCGGGCTACGCCTTCGTGATGGGAGCCCAGGTCTGGCTGCAGGGCGAAGTAGCCGACCAGCGCTTCGGCACCGAGCTCATCGTGCAGGTCCTGGCGCAGCTGCTGATCGCCGTGTTGAGCGGCTACGTCGGTGAGCAGCTCAGCCGCGCTGGTGGTTCGCTCTCGGCCCGCGAGCGCGATCTTGAAGCGCTCACCGAGCTCCAGAATGAGATCGTGCGCGCCATGCCATCGGGTCTGGTGACCTGCGACCGCGAGGGCCTCGTGTCGTACGCCAACCCCGCCGCCGAAGCGATCTTCGGGCTGACCTCGTCAGTGATGATCGGGCGCGAGCTCGACGGGCTGATCCGCGGCGCGGGCCGCGCGCCCCATGGCCGGCGCATCGAGCGCCGGGTCGACACGCCTCGCGGCGAGCGCACGCTGGGCTTGTCGATTACGCCGCTGAGCGGCGCCGAAGGGCTGCTCGTGGTGTTTCAGGACCTGACCGAGCTCCGCCGCGTCGAGCATGAGCTCAGCCGCATCGACCACCTCGCGACGCTGGGCCGCCTCTCGGCTCAGCTGGCCCATGAGATCCGCAACCCGCTGGCGGCGATGCGCGGCTCGGCGCAGATGCTCGTCGCCGACGTGGCCGGCGCGCCTGGCGAGCGCCTCGCGAAGTTGATCGTGAGGGAATCCGATCGCCTCGCCGAGCTGGTCGAGGGGTACCTGAAGCTGGCGCGCCCGCCGCCTCCGAAGCTCGCGCCCACGCGCCTCGACGATCTCGTGCGCGAGACGCTCGAGCTGCTCCGCGCCGACCCGTCGTTCTCTTCGGTGCCGGTGGAAGACGCGCTCGAGGTGGTGTCGGCGAGCGCCGACGCCGGGCAGTTGAAGCAGGTGCTCATCAACCTGCTGCGCAACGCCGCGCAGGCGGTCGCGGCGTCTCATGGGCGCATTCGGGTCACCGTCACGACTGACGAGGCCGCGCCGACGCTCCGCGTGTGGGACAGCGCGGGCGCCATCGCCGCTGAAGACGTTGCCCGCATCTTCGAGCCGTTCTTCAGCAAGGCGAAGGGCGGCAGCGGGCTCGGTTTGTCGACGGTGCAGACGATCGTGCAAGCGCACGGCGGCACCATCTCGGTGTCGTCGAGTTCCGCGACGGGTACGCAGTTCTCGGTCAAGCTGCAGCCCGTCTGAGGACGTAACGAGGCAAACGGCATGGCACGCATTCTGGTCGTCGACGACGAACTCTCGATCCGCGAATACCTGGAGGTGCTGCTCTCGCGCGCCGGGCATCAGGCGGAGCTCGCTGACAGCCTCGTGGCGGCCAAGGTGGCACTCGCGGCGCGGCACTTCGATCTCGTCATCAGCGACTTCCGCATCGGGAAGGACTCAGGCATCGACGTGCTGAAGACCGCGCGCGCGCTGTCGCCGCCGCCCGAAGTCATCCTCATCACCGCCTACGGCACACCAGCGTCGGCCGTCGAGGCGATGCGGCAGGGCGCCTACGACTACATCAGCAAGCCCTTCGACAACGACGAGCTGCTGCTGCTGGTCGAGCGCGCCGTCGAGAAGTCGCGGCTGCGCGAAGAGAACCGCCAGCTGCGGCAGACGCTCGTACCGCGCGGCGAGTACTTCATCGGCAACAGCGGCTCGATGCGTCAGGTCTGGTCGATGGTCGACAAGGTCGCGCAGGCGAAGTCGACCACTGTGTTGATCACCGGCGAGAGCGGCACCGGCAAGGAGGTCGTCGCCCGCGCCATCCACAACCGCAGCCCGCGCGCGTCGGAGCCGTTCGTGCCGGTGAACTGCGGCGCCATCGCCGAAGGGCTGCTCGAGAGCGAGCTCTTCGGCCACGTGAAGGGCGCGTTCACGGGCGCACAAGGCGATCGCGCGGGCATCCTCGTGTCGGCCGGTGAAGGCACCGTCTTGCTCGACGAGGTGGGCGAGCTGCCGCTGGGGACGCAGGTGAAGCTGCTGCGCGTGCTGCAGGAACGCCGGGTGAAACCGGTCGGCAGCTCCCGTGAGATTCCTTTCGAGGCCCGCGTGCTGGCCGCCACCAACCGTCGCCTTGAGGACGAAGTGAAGGCCGGTCGGTTCCGCGAAGATCTGTTGTTCCGCCTCAACGTCATCAACCTCGAGCTGCCGCCGCTGCGCGCGCGTCGCGACGACATCAGACCGCTCACTGACTATTTCCTCGCGCGCGTCTCCGAAGAGCTCGGCCGGCCCGGCCTGCACTTCACCGAGGACGCGCTCAAGGTGCTCGAGGCGTACACGTTCAGCGGCAACGTGCGGCAGCTGCAGAACCTCGTCGAGCGCGCGGCCACCTTGAGTGACACCGAAGCGCTCGGCCCAGACAGCTTGCCGCCTGCGGTCAGCGGCGCGAGCGACCCCCAGGTGAGCGCCGACGTGCAGATCGGCGATCGCTTCTCGCTCGAGCGACACCTCGATGAGGTCGAGCGTCGCTTCCTGCAGGAAGCGCTGCGGAAATCAGGCGGCGTGAAGATGCGCGCCGCCGAGCTGCTGGGGCTCACGTTCCGATCGCTGCGCTACCGGCTGGCGAAGCAGGGCCTCGGAGACCGGGACGACGCGTGAAGCTCCGGCTGCTCGTCACCGCGGCGTTCGTGTCGTTGGTCACGGCGGGCGCGACCTGGCTCACGTTGCAGCCGCTGTTCACGCGGGCCGCGGCGGGCGGTGCCTGGCAGCGGGCGAGCCTGCTGGTGTTGATGCTCGACGTCGGCCTGGGCGCGCTCGTGTGCTTCCTCGTCTTGCAGATCACGCTGGGTCGACCGGTCGAGCGTCTGGCGGCGGCCGTGCGCACGCTCCGCGCGACGCGTGACGACGACGACGGCAGCCTCACGCGCCTCGAGCTGAGCGTGCGTCGTCTCGGCGCCGAGCTCAGTGAGGAGCGCGGCACGAACGGGCAGCGCTTGAGCGAGCTGACCGCCTCGCACGAACGGCTCGTGCGGTTGCAGGCCGAGCTGGTGGCGGCCGACAGGCTCGCGACGGTGGGCAAGCTGGCCGCTGGCGTCGCCCACGAGGTGGGCAACCCGCTGTCGGGCATCCTCGGCTACCTCTCGGTGCTGCGCATGCGCCACGCCGGCAACGCGGAGCTGCTGGATCTCGTGGCCCGCATCGAGGCTGAGGTGCAGCGCATCGATCAGATCGTCCGAGGTCTGCTCGAGCTCGGCCGTCCGTCGCGCGGGAAGGCGCAGCCGCTCGACGTGCGGCCCATCGTCGAGTCGTGCGTGCGGCTGCTCGGCGCCAGTCGCGACTTCGAGGGCGTGAAGGTGGCGGTCGCGGGCGAAGCCTCGCTCTGGGTTCGCGCGGAAGCGGGCCCGCTCTCGCAGGTGCTCGTGAACCTCCTCATCAACGGCGCACAGGCGATGGCGGGGCAGGGCGAGCTGTCCGTCACGCTGGAGGCCGTCGAGGGGGCGGGGCGACTGTGCATCGATGACCGCGGGCCGGGCCTCCCGCCCGACGTGAAGGCGAGACTCTTCGAGCCCTTTTTCACCACGAAGCCCGCAGGCAAAGGCACGGGCCTCGGCCTCGCAGTGTCGCGGCATCTGTTGTCGCAGTTTGACGGCACGCTGGACGCAGGCGATCGCCCGGGTGGCGGCGCGCGCTTCACCATCACGCTGCCGGCGCCGTGACCGTCTGCTAAGCGAGACCAATGCCCGCGCTCCGAAACGTCCTCGTGGCTGATGACGAGGCCTCGATTCGCCACGTGTTGACGCTGGTGCTGACGGAGAGCGGCTACTCGGTGCGCGCGGTGTCCGACGGTGAAGAGGCGCTCAAGGAACTCGCCGCGCGGGAGTACGACGTGGTGCTCTCGGACGTGCGCATGCCGAAGGTCGACGGGCTTGAGCTGCTCGAGAGGGCGCGCGCGCAGCACCCTGACGTGACGTTCCTGGTCATGAGCGCGTACGGCTCGAAGGACCTCGCCCTCGAAGCGGTCGCGAAGGGGGCGTACGACTTCATCCAGAAGCCGTTCAAGCCCGAAGAAGTCGTGTTCGTGCTGCAGAAGGCCGAAGAGCGTCAGCGGCTGGTGCGCGAGAACAAGCGGCTGCGCGGCGGGCCCCTCGCGAGCGGTCCGCTCGATCGGCTCGCCGGTTCGAGCGACGTGATGACGGCGCTCAAGCGTCAGATCTCGCGCCTCGCGACGGTGTCCAGCACGGTGCTCATCAACGGTGAGTCGGGCACCGGCAAGGAGCTCGTCGCGCGCGCGCTGCACGAGCTCTCGCCGCGCGCCGCGATGCCCTTCGTGGCGGTGAACTGTGGCGCCATCGCGCCGACGTTGATCGAATCGGAGCTCTTCGGTCACGCGCGCGGGGCCTTCACCGACGCCCGCACCGCGCGGCGCGGCCTGTTCACCGAGGCTGACGGCGGCACCATCTTCCTGGACGAGATCGGCGAGCTGCCGATGGCCGCGCAGGTGAAGCTGCTCCGCGTGCTGCAGGAGAGCGAAGTGCGGCCGGTGGGCGAGAGCCGCGCTGAGAAGGTCGACGTGCGCGTGGTCGCGGCCACGTTGCGAGATCTCGCGAAGCTCGTGGAGAAGGGTGAGTTCCGAGAGGACCTCTATTTCCGCCTGAACGTCGTGCCGCTGAAGGTGCCCGCGCTGCGCGATCGCGGCGACGACGTGCTGGTGCTGGCGCGCGCGTTCCTCGAGCGCTTCAACCGCGCGTTCAACCGCGAGCCGCCGCTGCAAGACTTCACGCCCGAGGCCGAGGCGCTGCTGCGCAGCTACACGTGGCCCGGCAACGTGCGTGAGCTGGAGAACGCCGTCGAGCGCGCGGTGCTGTTGACCGAGGGGACGCACGTCGCGCCCACGCTGCTGCCCGAGAAGCTCTGGGCGACCCGCCAGGTGCACACCTCCGCTGGCCTCGAGCTGCCATCACCTGCGTCGCTGCAGTTCTCACTCAAGCGCGCGATCGAAACGGTGGAAGCGCAGTTCATTCGCGCCGCGCTCCGGCAGACGCGCGGCAACCGCACGCGCGCTGCGGAGCTGCTTGAGATCAGCCACCGCGCGCTGCTCTACAAGATCAAGGACTACGGCATCGATCCCGACGCCGAGGGCGAAAAAGGCCCGGCCTGATCCCACCAGCCCTTGGGGGTACGAGCTGTAGGACCCACTTTTGAGGGTATACTTACATATCTTTGACGTATAATTATGTGGTCAAAGAGTGATCAGATTCGTTGACACCCGCTGCTCGGGCAGGCGACGATTCTGATCCTGATGAACGACGACACGAAGAAGGGGAATCGGGTTCAGACGCTCCGCGAAGAGCGGCTGCTCTCGAAGGCCGAGCTGGCGCGTCGTGCGGGTGTCTCTGTTCTCACCATCGATCGCGTCGAGAAGGGCCAGCAGTGCCGGCTCGACACCAAGCGCAAGATCATCCTCGCGCTTGGGCTGAAGGTGACCGATCGCGATCAGGTGTTTGAAGAGTAACGGCCAATTTTTTCGAGCTTCGGTGAAACGACCGTAGGCTTCACCCGCACGCAGGACACTCGAAGGAGCCGCTGCATATGGCGAAGGGCAAACTGGCGCTGGGGCTCGACATCGGATCATCCGGTGTGAAGCTCATTCAGCTCAAGGAGCAGCGGCGCCGAGGCGAGGTCTCGTACGCCCTGCAGAGCTTCGGCATGAAGCCGCTGCCGCCCGAGGCGATCGTCGACGGCGCGCTGATGAACAGCACGGCGATCGTGCAGGCGATCCAGGAGCTGCTCGGTGAGCTGAAGGTCAAGCAGAAGGAAGTCGCCATCGGCGTCAGCGGCCACTCGGTGATCATCAAGAAGATCTCGATGCCCCGCATGTCGCAGGAAGAGCTCGAGGAAGCGATTCAGTGGGAAGCCGAGCAGCACATTCCCTTCGACATCAAAGACGTGAACCTCGACACGCAGATCCTCCGGCCTGACGCGAACGACGCGACCGGGCAGATGGACGTGCTGCTCGTCGCCGCCAAGAAGGACATGATCAACGACTACTCGTCGGTCGTGTCGGAAGCCGGGCTGACGCCGGTGGTCGTCGACGTCGACGCCTTCGCCGTGCAGAACTGCTTCAACACCAACTACGAGGCGCCGCAGAGCGAGACGGTCGTGCTCATCAACGCGGGCGCCGCGGTGGTGAACATCAACATCCTCGCGCAGGGCGTCACCACGTTCACGCGCGACGTCACCATCGGCGGCAACCAGTTCACCGAAGAGATCCAGAAGCAGCTCTCGGTTTCGTACGAAGAGGCCGAGGCGCTGAAGGTCGGTGGCGGCCGCGCCGACGCTGACGCCGTCGTCCCGCAAGAAGTCGAGAAGGTCATGAGCCAGGTCGCCGAGCAGGTGGCCGGCGAGATCCAGCGCTCGCTCGATTTCTACGCGGGCACCGCGGCCGACGCGAACTTCACCAAGGTGTACCTGTCGGGTGGCACGGCGAAGGTGCCCGCGCTGTTCAAGACCATCGAGTCACGCGTCGGCGTGCCGGTGGAGATCTTGAACCCGTTCAAGCGCATCGAGATCGACAACCGCAAGTTCGACCCCGCGTTCATCATGGACGTGGCTCCGCAGGCCGCCGTCGCTGTCGGCCTCGCTCTGCGCAAGCCCGGCGACAAACTCGGCTGATCACAAGGACTGACACGAGATGATGATCCGCATCAACCTCCTGCCGGTTCGGCAGGTCCAGAAGCGCGAGCAGGGGCGACAGTTCATCGTCCTCATGGTCGGCGTTCTGATCATCGCCGCGGCCGCGAACGCGTATTGGTACGTGTGGCTCGACGGCAAGCGCGAGACGGCGCAGCGCCGGCTCGACGACACCAACGCCCGCATCGCCCAGCTCGAGAAGGTGATCGGCGAGGTGAACAACCTCCAGAAGCGCAAGAAGGAGGTCGAGGACAAGCTCGCGGTGCTCGACAAGCTGCGCAAGCAGCGCGGCGGCCCGGTGAAGGTGCTCGACGCGCTCGCGACGGCGATCCCGAAGAAGGTGTGGCTCAAGTCGTTCGACGAGAAGGGCGGGGCGGCGGTGATGGTGGGTGAGGCCGAGAGCTTTGACGACGTGTCGGAGTTCATGCGGTCGCTCAACGCCGTGGTGTGGACGCCGAAGGGCATGGGTCGCGTGATCGAGAACAAGCGCGACGGCAGCGCCCAGGTGGAGCTGCTCGGCGGAGAGGCCGCCATCGAGCAGTTCTCTGCCGGCGAGTTCTCACGCTTCTTCGGCAGCATCGAACTCAAGGGAACTGAGACCGTGTCGGGTCAGAAGAGCGGCCCGCGCCTGGTGAAGTTCGACATGACCCTTTCCGTGAACTTCGCGATCTGAGGCCGACGTGGAACAACTGATCGAACGGGTCAACAAACTCGCGACACCGGCCAAGGCCGGCATCATCGCGGGCATCATCCTCCTGCTCACTGCAGGCACGTACTTCCTCGTCATCACCGACATTGAGACGCGCATCGAGGGCATCAAGGCTGATCAGGCGGCCAAAGACCGCACCCTCGCTGAGAAGCAGGCCATCGCCGACAACCTGAGCGAGCGCCGCAAGGAAATGGACGCCCTCGAGCAGCGCTTCGAGGAGGCGCTCACTCAGCTGCCCGAACGCAAGGACATCGAAGAGCTGCTCTCGCAGCTCAACGACGTCGGCAAGAAGTCGGGTCTCGACATCGGGAAGGTCATTCCCGGCAACGAGAAGCAGGAAGGCTTCTACGCGAGCATCCCCATCGCGATGGCGGTCAACGGGAACTACCACGAGATCGCCACTTTCCTTCAGGAGGTCTCGGGGCTGCGCCGCATCGTCAATGTGTCCAACCTGAAGCTCACCTCACCCACACTGCGCGGTGACAAGGTCATGCTGCAGTCCGAGTTCCTCGCCACCACGTTCCGCTTCAGCGAGACCAAAGCGGCGCCCAAAAAGGCGGGAGGTAAGCCGTGAAACGACTGTCTCTCGCGGGTTTTGGCTTGCTCTCGATGTTGACGGCAGGGTGCGGCGACGACGCCCCCGCGACTTCAGTCGCCCCGACGCCCGCGCCAGCCAAGAAGAAGCAAGAAGCCCCTGCTCCGGCCGTCATCGCAACGCAGATCGACTACGTCTACGACGCGATCAACAAGCGCGACCCGTTTCGGGGAAGCTTCGTGGACACGCGGCCGGACCGACCAGGGGACACCGCGGGAGGGACGGCGACGCCGTGCGAGGACCCGCTCTGTCAGATGGATCTCGACGAGTTGGCTGTGGTGGCTGTCGTCAGCGGCGACGCCAATCCCCTCGCGATGGTCGAAGACCGGAAGGGCGTTGGGTACATCGTTCGACGCAATACCAAGATCGGGAAAGCCGGTGGCAAGGTCACACAGGTGCTCCGCGAGTGCATTGTCGTCACGTCGTTCGTGAGCGGCGGCGCCGATGGCAAGCCGATCGCGAAGAAAGACGAGATGTGCGTGAACGCCAGCGACGCCAAGTCTCAACCCGCCCTCGACCTTCTGCGGAACAAAGAGTTCAGCCAGTGAAAGCAATGAGCCAGGAGAAGACCATCATGAAGAGTGCCCTGTTGTTCGCCGGGCTCCTTGCCAGCAGCGCGTTCGGTGCGTCCGAGAACGCGTTGACCGGTGTGAGCGTCGCCCCCACGGCGGGTGGCGTGGAAGTGACGGTGCGCTGTAGCCAGCCGCCGGTCTTCAACGTGTTCCGCCTCAAGGATCCTGATCGCCTCGTGGTCGACGTGTCGAACGCGAAGGTGGACGGCATCAAGGGCCACCACGACGGCGCTGGCCCGGTCGCGGGCATCGTCGCTTCGCAGTTCGCCGATTCGAACGCTCAGGTGGCGCGGTTGCTGCTCGGCCTCAACGAGGCCAGCCGCTACGACGTGAAGGCGGTCGACTCGACGCTGGTCATCTCGATCGACAGCGCAGCGTCGAAGCCCGCGGCGGTCTCCGCGGTCACGCCGCCCGTCGAGGCGCCGTCGCGCGCGTCGGTGCTCGGAGAAACGATCATCGCCTCGCGGGTCGACGAGAAGCCCGTGAAGAACGCTGCGACCCGGCTCAAGAGCATCGTGGCCGACGGCCGTGGCTTGCGGTTGGTCACCGACGGTGAGATCGCGAAGTTCGAGGTCATCGAGCTCGCCGACCCGTCGCGCCTCGCCATTGACCTGTTCGGGCTCAAGGGCTCGCCCCGGGCGCCGCGGGCCAGCCTCGCCAACGTCCGTGACGTGCGCGTCGGTGCCCACGACGACAAGGTCCGTGTGGTGGTCGAGTTCGCGCAGCGCCCGGTGTTCGACGTGCGTCGCCGCGCTGATGGCGTGGCCATCAACCTGAAGGGCGTGGCCAAAGAGGCCGCGGTGGCTGAAGTTGCCGGTGACGCCGAGGTGGAGATCGATGGCGCGAAGGTTTCAGTCGAAGGCGAAGCCAAGGTCGCGACGCGGGCGATGGAGATCACCGACGTCTCGTTCAAGGAGTCGAGCAGCGGCGGTGTGGTGCAGCTCAAAGTGAAGGGAGACGCGGCGAAGTGGTCGGTCGATCGTCCCGACGGCAAGAGCGCGGTGCTGAACCTCGAAGGTGCCCGCATCGCCCGGCAGCTCGAGCGCAGCCTCGACACCAGCGCGCTGGGCACGCCGGTGAAGATGGTCAGCGTCTTCGCGGTGCCTGGCAGCAACGACAAGGTCCGCGTCGTGGTGGCCGGTGAGCAGGCGCTTGAGCAGCTCGTCAGCGAGCGCCCTGGCGTGATGCAGTGGCGCTTCACGGCCAAGGGCACGGCGGAGCAGGTCGTCGCAGAGAATCGCTCCGCTGGCTTCTCGACGGAGGCCGAAGCCGTGAGCGAGGAGGGCGCGCCGCAGCAGCGCCGCTACGTCGGCAAGCGGGTGTCCTTCGAGTTCAAGGACATCGACATCCACAACCTCCTGCGCATCATCGCGGAGATCTCGAAGAAGAACATCGTGGTGGCTGACGACGTCACGGGCAAGATCACCGTGCGTCTGCGCAACGTGCCGTGGGACCAGGCGCTCGAGCTGGTGCTGCGCAGCAAGAGCCTCGGCAAGGAAGAGTTCGGCAACATCATCCGCGTGGCGCCGCTCTCGACGCTGGAAGCCGAAGCGAAGGCCAAGCTTGAGCGCCGCAACGCACAGATCGATAGCCAGCCATTGTCCGTGGCGCTGGTTCCTGTCAACTACGCGACCGCCGGTGACATGGCGACGCGCGTGAAGGAAGTTCTCTCGAAGCGCGGCAATGTCGCCGTCGACGGTCGAACCAATACGCTCATCGTCCGCGATCTCGCCGAGAACATCGGCAAGGTGCGTTCGCTGGTCAGCAGCCTCGACCTGCAGACGCCGCAGGTGCTCATCGAGAGCCGCATCGTCGAAGCCAGCACCACGTTCCGCCGTGAAGTCGGTATCCAGTGGGGTGGCAACACCCTGATGTCCAGCGCGAACGGCAACCCGACGGGGCTTGTCTTCCCGAGTTCGGTCGCGGTGACGGGCGGTGCCGTGTCGGCGGGGCAGGCGGGTAATCCAGGTACGTCGAACTACGCGGTCAGCTTGCCAGTTGGTGTCACCAACGGCGCTGGTGGCGCGCTCGGTCTGGCGTTCGGTTCAGCAGGAGGCGCGGTGCAGCTGAACCTTCGCCTCTCGGCGCTTGAAGCGCAGGGCGCAGTGAAGACCATCTCGGCGCCGAAGGTGACGACCCTGGACAACGAGACGGCCCGCATCAGCCAGGGTGTTTCGCTGCCGTTCAGCCAGGTGTCGGCGGCCGGCGCCAACACGCAGTTCGTCGAAGCCCGCTTGTCGCTCGAGGTCACGCCCCACATCACCCAGGACGGCAGCGTGCTGATGAAGATCATGGCGCAGAACAACCAGCCCGACCCGTCGAACACCGGTTCGAACGGTCAGCCCGGTATCTCGCGCAAGGAAGCCAACACCAACGTGCTCGTGAAGGACGGCGAGACGACGGTCATCGGCGGCATCTACGTGCGGTCGGGGTCGACCAACATGTCGGGCCTGCCCATCCTCAGCAAGATCCCGGTGCTCGGCTTCTTCTTCCGCAACAACCGCGAGCTCGAGACCAAGAACGAACTGCTCATCTTCATCACGCCGCGCATCTTGAACCGCGCGACGGTCGCGCAGAACCCGTGAGGGCACCCATGAAAAAGTCCATCATCACCAGTCTCGCGCTCGCGGCGCTGTTCGGTTCCTGCGCCAACCAGACCTCACCGGTGCTGTTCCAGAAGTTCTACCCCTTGCCTGCGGACTGCAACACGCAGGAGTTTCTCGACGAGACCGCGTCTGGAAACGGGTACCTCGACGTTGCGTGGGGGCGTCCCACGTTCGTTGTCGGCTTCAACCTCATCAATGGCGACGGTGTGGAGCAAACCCAGGCGGCCGTTGGAAATCAGGTGCTGGAGCGCCCGGGTCGCAATCGTCCCGTGGTTCAGCAGGTCGTGATGAACTACCGCCTGAGCAAGCGGCTCGGCGCGCAGCCTCCCGAACATGTCGTCAACATCACCGCCGTCATCGAGAGTGAATTCTACGGGACGCTGCAGCTCATCAGCCCTGAACTGGCCGAAGCGCTCGACGGCCTGAGCCCGGCGAACGACCTGTCGGACACTGTCGACGTGTTGGTCGACGTCGAGTTCATCGGCGAGTACTCGGCTTCGAAGGCGCCATTCCGCACGGGCGTCCTCACGTACCCGATTCGGGCCTACAAATCGGCGCCGCCGGCGGGGGTCAGCTGCACAAACGGCTTCCAGCGGTTCGACGTTGACCTTGCGACGAGTGAGGTGTCCTGCGTGTACCGCGGTCAGAACTTCGCCCAGATCTCCCAGCCGCGTGGGCCCACCTCCAGCGCCGACTGCTGCATGGCGCCCGGCTCGCCGGGGTGCTGACATGGGCTTCCGCGAGACGCTCGAAGAAGTCGTCGGCGCCGTCCCCGGCTCCGTCACGTGCAGTGTGATGGGCTTCGACGGCATCGCCGTCGACACGCTCCAGCCCGACGCGACGGCTGAGACCGCCGCGGAGCTCGATCTCTCGTCCGCGCTGGTCGAGTACGGCAACCTGCTGGGTCAGCTCAAGCTGACGGCGCAGACCTTGAAAACGGGCGCGGTCGCCGAGCTCTCGGTCAATTCCGACAAGCTGCTCACCATCATGCGCATGGTGAATCAGGACTACTACGTGGTGCTCGCGCTCACGCCCGAGGGCAACTACGGCAAGGGTCGCTACGCGCTGCGGCTCGCCGCGCCCAAGCTGGCCAAAGAGCTGTAACCCACAGCAAAGCGCCTTACGCACCGCTGCGAACGCCGCGCCGCACTTCCGAAACCTGGGAGTGGCGCGGCGTCGTTGTTCTTGCGACCGGCGAGCGCCCGGGGGTATGGGAGCCGCCTTCCAGGTTTTTTCAATTCTCACAGCAAGGAACACCCCATGGCTGGCGTCATCGACACGTCCGAATTCCGCAAGGGCATGAAGATCGAGATCGACGGAGAGCCCTTCGAGATCATCGAGTTTCAGCACGTGAAGCCCGGCAAGGGCTCGGCGTTCACGCGCACCACGATCCGCTCGCTGCTCAGCGGCCGCAACCTTGAGCCGACGTTCAAGAGCGGCGACAAGGTCGACCGCCCCGACATCGAGGAGCGCGACATGCAGTTCCTCTACTCGCAGGGCGACGAGTTCCACTTCATGGACCAGAAGTCCTACGAGCAGACGTACATCTCGGAGAAGGTGCTCGGCGACGCGAAGAACTACCTGAAGGAGAACATCAACGCGTCGATCCTGTTCTTCAACGGGAAGGCCATCGGCGTCACGCTGCCGAACTCCGTCGAGCTGAAGGTCGTCAAGTGCGACCCCGGCGTGCGCGGTGACACGGTGTCGGGCGCGCAGAAGCCCGCGGTGCTCGAGACCGGCTACACCATCAACGTGCCGCTCTTCATCAACGAGGGCGACGTGCTCAAGATCGACACGCGCTCGGGCGACTACATCACGCGCACCGCGGTGGGCGGCTGAGCATGGCGAACAAGAAGCCGGGCAGCTCCGTGCAGGTGGGCGGCACCACGTCGCTCGACGTCGAGGCGCTGCGCGAGATCGTTCAGATCCTTGAGACGAGCGAGATCTCGCGGCTCGACTGGACCAATGGCGACGAGCGCCTGTTCATCACCCGCGGCCCGCCCGCGGCGCAGGTGGTGCAGCACGTCGGCGCGCCGATGAGCGCTGGTCCCGCGGTGACGGTGATGCCGGCCGCGCCCGTGGCGCCTGCCGCGCCCGCGGTGGTCGACGTCAAGCCGCGCCCGTCGGCGCCGGTGCGCGCGCCCGTCGAGGCCGCCGCCGAGAAGAAGGGCCACGTCATCACGTCGCCTTTCGTCGGCACGTTCTACCGGTCGCCGGCGCCTGATCAGCCGGTCTTCGCCGAGGTCGGCGCGTCGGTGAAGAAGGGCCAGACGCTCTGCATCATCGAGGCGATGAAGCTGATGAACGAGATCGAGTCCGAGGTCGCCGGCAAGGTGGCCGAGGTGCTGGTGCAGAACGGCCAGCCGGTTGAGTTCGGGCAGCCACTGTTCCGCATCGAGCCGGCCTGAACCTTTCGGGCCCAAAGAGGCGTCATGTTCAAGAAGGTGCTGATCGCGAACCGGGGCGAGATCGCGCTCCGGGTCATCCGTGCGTGTCGTGAGCTGGGCATCGCCACCGTGGCGGTGCATTCGACGGCTGACGCCGACGCGCTGCACGTGCGCTTCGCCGATGAGTCGGTCTGCATCGGGCCGCCTCCGTCGAAGGAGAGCTACCTCAACGTGCCGGCGCTGCTGTCGGCCGCGGAGATCACCCGCGCTGACGCGATTCACCCCGGCTACGGCTTCCTCTCGGAGAACGCGGAGTTCGCCGAGGTCTGCCAGAAGTGCCAGATCACCTTCATCGGGCCGCGCCCCGAGCACATTCGCCTCATGGGCAACAAGGTGCGCGCGCGCGACGCCGCGAAGGCCGCGGGCCTGCCGTTGCTCCCCGGTTCGCCCGGCGTCTTGAAGAGCGCCGAAGAGGCCGAAGCGCTGGCGAAGGAGATCGGCTTCCCCGTCATCTTGAAGGCGGCGGCGGGCGGCGGTGGTCGCGGCATGAAGATCGTGCGTGAGCCGCGCGCGCTGGCGCAGGCCTTCGCCACGGCGTCGGCGGAAGCCGTCAACGCGTTCAGCAACGGCGACATGTACCTCGAGCGGTACGTCGAGAAGCCGCGCCACATCGAGATCCAGATCGTCGGCGACACGCACGGCAACGTGGTGCACCTCTTCGAGCGCGAGTGCTCGGTGCAGCGCCGCCACCAGAAGCTGATCGAAGAAGCGCCGTCGAAGGGCGTCAGCCCCGAGCTCCGCGAAGAGATGGGCCGCGTGTCGGTCAACGCGATGAAGCAGATCGGCTACTCGAACCTCGGCACCATCGAGTACCTGATGGACGAGCACGGCCGCTTCTATTTCATGGAGATGAACACCCGCGTGCAGGTCGAGCACCCGGTGACCGAGCAGATCACCGGCGTCGATCTCGTGCGGACGCAGCTGCTGCTGGCGGCGGGCGAGAAGCTGGCGTTTACGCAGGAAGATCTCAGCATCCGCGGCGCGTCGATCGAGTGCCGCGTGAACGCGGAAGATCCCGTCACGTTCGCGCCCTGGCCGGGCAAGATCACCGCGTACAACCCGCCCGGTGGCCTCGGCGTGCGCGTCGATTCAGCCGCGTACGAAAATTACAGCATCCCGGCACACTACGACTCGCTGGTGGCCAAGCTCATCGTCACCGCCGAGAACCGCGAGCTGGCCATCAAGCGCATGCAGCGCGCGCTCTCGGAGTACGTGGTGCAGGGCATTCGCACCAACATTCCGTTCCACCGCGCGGCGTTGCAGGAAGAGAGCTTCCTGGTCGGCGAGTACGACACGCGCTTCGTTGAGAGCATGCACGCCTCGGAGACGGGGAGCCAGCGGCTGAAGAAGGCCGTCGAAGAGACCCCTTGATCGGCGGTTTTCCAGTTGTTGGACCCCGTGTAGGCGTCTGCTAGCGTCGCGCGGTCCCCGTGGGTTTTCCTCGGGTCAAAACTTCAGTCGTTCCTGATCCTTGGACAAGAACAAGATCATCGAGGCCGCCGCCAAGCTCGTCGCCAAGGGCGCCTACGACAAGGCGATCAAGGAGTACCAGAAGGTCCTCGATGCGGACCCGAAGGACGTCCGAATTCTCCAGAAGATGGGGGAGTTGTACGTCAAGAAGAACGACAACGCGCAAGCCGCCACGTACTTCACGCGCGTCGCCGAGAGCTACACCAACGACGGCTTCTTCCTGAAGGCCGTCGCGCTCTACAAGCAGGTGCTCAAGCTCGACCCCTCGCTGATGGACATCAACATCAAGCTGGCCGAGCTGCATCAGCAGCTCCAGCTGATGGGCGAGGCGATGGCGTACTTCCAGATCGTCGCCAACCACTGGGACAAGCAAGGCGACACGCGCAAGAGCCTCGACGTCTTGCGCAAGATGGTCGACCTCGACCCCGACAACGTCGCGTCGCGCGTGAAGCTGGCCGACCTGTACGTGCGCGAGGGACTCAACGACGAGGCCGCCGGCGAGTTCCAGAAGGCCGCCGAGCACCTCAAGCGCAACAACCGCACCGACGATTACCTCCGCGTCGCCGAGCGCCTGTCGGCGCTGCAGCCCGACAACCTGCAGCTCGCGAAGGAGCTCGCCGAGGCCTACCTCCAGAAGAACGATCAGAAGCGCGCGCTGGCGAAGCTGCAGGTCTGCTTCAAGGCCGACAACCGCGACATCGAGACGCTGCGCCTGTTGGCCGTGGCGTTCCAGGGCCTCGGCCAGATGTCGAAGACCATCTCGGTCTACAAGGAACTCGCGCGCGCCTACGAAGACAAGAACTTCCGCGACGACGCTGAGCAGGTCTGGCAGCAGGTCGAGCAGCTCGACCCGCAAGACGCCGACGTCATCGCGCGCAAGGGTGCCTTCGCGCCGCCGCCTGAGCCGGTCGCCGCGCCTGCGCGACCGCCTCCGTACGCCGGCGCCACGGCCGCGATGCCTGCCTACGCGCCAGCGCCTGCCGCGCCAGCCCCCGCGGCGCCTGTGGCGGCCCCGGTCGCCGCCGTCGCCAGGCCGCGCGGCGAGAACCTCAGCAAGCTGCTCACGGAGACCGACGTCTACGTGAAGTACGGCCTGCACGACAAAGCGCTCGAGCACCTGCGGAAGATCTTCGCGGTCGACCCCGAGAGCATCGACGCGCACGAGAAGGCCTACGCGATCTACGTCGCGCAGAACAACCACGCGCAGGCCTCCGAGCAGCTGCTCAACGTGCTGCGTCTGCACACGCGGTCAGGTGACGCGCTCCGCGCCCAGCCCTATCTCGCGACGATTCTCCAGCAAGACCCCGGGCACGCCGAGGTGCCGGTGTTCCTCTCGGCGCTGCGCATGGCCGGTGGCGGCGCGACGGCCGTTCAGCCCGCGCAGGTCGAGCCGGAAGCTGAAGACGCCATCCTCGTCGACTCAAGCGATGACGAAGTCATCGTCGCCGAGGACCCCGACGAAGAGGTCATCTCGGGCGAGATGGCCATCGTGCACGACGAGCCCATGGAGGCCTCGTATGTGAGCGACGAGGTCATGCTCTCGCCGGCCGACGCGGAAGCTGCGGCTGAGGTCGAGGTCGAGCCTCCGCCCGTGCCCGACGAGTACGTCGACGGCGATCAGCAGGAAGTCGTGTCCGACTTCGAGGCCGACGCGCCGGCGTACGACCTCGGCGCTGACGAGCCGACAACGGGCGAGTTCGCCGCCTCGGAAGAGGAAGAGGCGACCGGTGCGATGGGCATTCAGGTGCAGAGCGCGCCGATGCCCGGCATTCCGCTCACCACCGTGCCCGACGCCGAGCCGATGGGGCTGGGCGACGACGAGCAGGAAGCGCCTACCACCGTGCACCAGCGCTGGGCCGGGGCGCCCGCGCGCGTGGTGCCTGAAGAGTCGTTCGAAGACGTCGAGCCGCAGACCGCCTCGACCTCCATCGGCGAGGAGGCTGTCGAAGCCCCGCCCGAAGACGAGCCCGCCGGCGAAGAGTGCGACGAGGCGACGTTCTTCATTGAGCAGGGCCTCTACGAAGAGGCGCGAGAGATCCTCGAGACGGTACTCATCGCATACCCCGAGCACCGCCGCGCCGCTGAGCTCATGGCGCAGGTCGAGGCCGGTGAGTCGGGTGGGGCGCCCGCTGAGCCCGAGGTGCCGTCGACGACCGCGAACGGTGAAGAGGAAGGGCGCGACGCGTTCGACCTCGCGGCGGAGCTGGCGAACGAGCTCGGTGATTTCGGCGAAGAGCAGTCGGAGGCCGCCGAGGCCGCGCCGAGCGGCGGCGACGAGTACCAGGTCTCGGTGGAAGAGGTGTTCGCCGAGTTCAAGAAGGGCCTCGAGAAGGTCGTGAAGCCCGAGGACGTCGACACGCACTACGATCTCGGCGTCGCCTACAAGGAGATGGGCCTCATTGACGACGCGGTCGGCGAGTTCTCGATCGCGCGCAAGGGCTGCATCGGCAAGCGCAAGGAGATCGACTGTCTTTCGATGATCGGCATGCTGCAGGTCTCCCGTGGCGACACGGCGGCCGCCATCGACGCGTACCGTCAGGCGTTGGCCAGCGAGCACTCGAAGGGTGATGTCGAGAAGTCGCTCCGCTACGAGTTGGGCGCGGCCTACGAAGCGGCGAACCAGGCGGGTCGTGCGCTCGGCCAGTACCTCAAGGTGCAGGGCCTGGACGGCCGCTACCGCGACGTCGCCGCACACGTGGATCGCCTCTCGGCCATCGCGGCACCTGAAGACGATGAACCGCCGGTGCCTCCCAAGCCGGCGACCGGGTCACGGCCGGGCGCGCGCAAGGTCGGCTACGTCTAAGAGAACTCGCCCATGAGCTACCTCGAGCACTACGGCCTCAGTAGCGAGCCCTTCAGCAACGCCCCGGTCAGTCGCTTCTATTACGACGCTCCGCAGCACCAGCAGGCGCTGGCGCGGCTTCGCTACGCCGTGGGCTCCATGAAGGGCCTCGCGGTGTTGGTCGGTGAGATCGGCGCTGGCAAGACCACTTTGGCGCGCCGGCTCCTCGATTCATTGCCCGAGGAGGAATACGAGGCGGCGCTGCTGGTCATCATCCACTCCGGCATCACCGCGAGCTGGCTGTTGCGTCGCATCGCGCTGCAGATCGGCGTCGAGAACCCCGCGCAGGAGAAGCTCGCGCTGCTCAGCCAGCTCTACCAGCGGCTGCTGCAGATCTACGAGCAGGGCCGCAAGGCCGTGGTGCTGATCGACGAAGCGCAGATGCTCGAGACCCGCGAGCTGATGGAAGAGTTCCGCGGGTTGCTGAACCTCGAGGTGCCCGAACGGAAGCTCATCAGCTTCGTGTTCTTCGGCCTGCCGGAGATCGAGAAGAACCTGAAGCTCGACGCGCCGCTCGCGCAGCGTGTGGCCATGCGCTACCGCCTCGAGCCGTTCACCAGCGAGTCGACTGAGGCGTACATCAAGCACCGCATGCGGCTGGCCGGCGCCGCGAAGAACCCGTTCAGCGCCGCCGCGATGGAAGCGGTGCACCGCCGCGCCGGCGGCACGCCGCGCGTCATCAACACCATCTGCGACAACGCGCTCTTCGAGAGCTTCCTCGCGCGTGCGCCGGACATCTCGGGCGCGTTGATTGAGCAGATCGCCGACAACCTTGGCCTCGAGTACGGCGCGGTGCCGCCCGCTCCGCCGGCCGTCGTGCCGGTCGTGCAGCCAGTGGTGGAGCCGGACGCTGCGCCGACGGCGCCCAACCCGGTGCTCCCCGTCAACCCGCCAGCGCCTCCGCCCGCCGCCGTCATCACGCGGTCGCCACCTTCGGTGCCGCGGCCGGTGCCCGCCTCGAAGCCGCCGGCGCCGCAACCTCCGACGCCAGCCGCCGTACCCGTCGCCGCCACGGTTCGCCCGCCCATGCAGTCGTCCGACAGCTCCGTGGCGTCTGCCATTGCCGGGCTGACCGGCGAGGCGCGTCCAACGCCGCCTCCGAATGGTGAGGCGCCGGCGCCGCCGAAGCCCAAGAGCGGCGTCGACCTGGCCGAAATCGATCGCTACCTCGAGGGACTCGGGAAGCTCTGACCCGGGTTGGAAGGCGAGAGGAAGGAGCGACACGTGCGGCTCTCGCGTCGCCGCTGGCGACAGCTACTGGCAGCGCTCGCGATCGTCGCGGTAGGGCTCGTGTTGGCCTTGCGCACCGAGCGCGCGGGCGAGCTGGTGTGTGAGCAGCTGCGCACGCGACTTCCGGCCGCGTTGAACGCCGACGTCGAGCTCGGCCGCTGCGCCATCGAGCCCCTCACGCTGAGCGTCGAGGTCACGCGCGTCACGGTGCTGCCGCGAGGCGGCGCGGTGCCGATGGTGACGGTCGATTCGGCGAGCGTGTCGCTGCGCGGGTTGTTCCCCGGCGGCGTCTCGCTGCAAGACATCGAGCTCGACAAACCTCAGGTGACGCTGACGTTGCCGCTCCCGGGGCCGAGCGCACCGATGGGCTGCCCGCTCGAGGCGCTCGAGCACGTGCGCATCGGACGCCTCATGGTGCGCGACGGCGCGTTCACGTTGAAGCTGCCAGAAGGCCGCGTGGTGAAGCTCGACGGGCTGTCCGTCGACGCGTCGCTGGGTCGCCACGACGCGCAGTTGCAGGTCGACGCGCGCGGCGGCTCGGTGGCGTTGGGCGGTGAGCTCGGGACGGTGCGGCTGGGCAAGCTGGCCCTCGAGGGCACGCTCGATCTCCTCGCGGAGACCGCCGAGGTACAGCGCGGCGAGGTCAACATCGAAGGGGTCCGCGTCAACGTCAGCGGGCTCGTCGACACGCTCTGTGACAGCAACCCATCGCTCGACCTCTCGGTGCAGACGTGGGTACCGCTCGATGCCGTGACGCGGCTCGGCCTCGCGCTGCCGGACCCCTCGGGCCAGCTGCTGGCGCGCGTGCACGTGACGGGTCGCACCGACAGCCCGCGCGTCGAGGGCGAACTGCAAGGCTCGCAGGTGAAGCTGGGCCCGTTTACGCCGGGCGACTTCTCGGCCCGCGCCGCGCTGTCTGGCACGACGGTCTCGCTCGAAGAGTTCGTCACCCGCGTGGGCGACGGTGAGGTGAAGGTGTCGGGCGAGCTGAAGCTGACCGACGGGCTCCCGGTCACCGCGCGCGTCGAGACACGCGACGCGTCGCTGGGCAAGGCGCTCTCGCGCGCCAGCATCACCGGCTCATGGGTCGACGTGCCGGTCTCGGTGAAAGGCGTCATCTCGGGAAAGCTGCAGCCGACGCCGAACCTGGGCGGTGACTTCGACTTCAAGGCGGGCAGCTTCATCCTTGCGTCGCGCGCGTTCGACGGGCCCGAGACGGCGGGCAGCGACATCCTCGCGTTCAAGCAGTCGGCCGGGCGCTTCCACCTGGGCGTCAACAGCCAGGGCGTCTCGTTCGACGACGCGTCGGTGCGGGTCGGCGTCACGGAGGCCACGCGCGTCGGGGCGTCGGTGAAGCTGTGGTTCGACGCCAAGAAGGGCATCGACGTGAGCGCCAGCGCGACGGCCGTCGACCTGTCTGACTTCGGCGGCATCGCCGGGCTGCCGATGTCGGGCGTGGGCACGGCACGCGCGACGGTGTCGGTGGTCGGCTCGAACGTGCACGTCGACGGGCAGGCGACGCTGCGCGAGATGAAGATCTCCGGCTACTCGCTGGGCGTGGTGCAGTCGCCCATTCGCTACAGCGGCGACACGCTCTCGTTCCCCGCGATCGCCGCGCAGAAGGGCCAGACGCAGTACTTCGGCGAGTTCGACCTCGGCTTCCGCGACGTGCTGCACACCCGCGCGTCGGTGCAGCTGCCCGATGGCCGCGTGGAAGACGTCATCGACATCCTCGCGGACCTCAGCCCCACGATGCAGAACCTGCAGGACGGCGCCGTCACCGGCCGCCTGAGCGCGCTGGTGGCCATCGACAGCCCGGCCAGTGAGCTCGCAGGGGTCATCGCCGCGCGCGTACGCGACGTCACGTACCTCGAGCGCCGGCTGGGCGCGGGTGACGTCGTCGCGCGCTTCGAAGACGGTGAGGCCCTCGTGGTCTCACCGACGGAGCTGGTCGGCCCGATGGGCACGCTCAGCTTCGACGGCAAGTGGCTCTTCGCCGGGCCGCTCGATTTCCGCGTGGTCCTGCAGCAGGGCTCGCTGACCGAGCTGGTCGACCCGGGGCAGACGTCGGGCACGCCCATCGCCGGCCCGTTCACTGCGCGCGCCACCGTCGGCGGCACCACCGACCTCACGCTCATCAACGGCGTGGTCGACGCTGACGACGTGAAGTGGAAGGGCCGGTCGCTGGGGCCGCTGCGCATCGGCGCCCGGAGTGCGGGCCGGCAGCTCGACGCTTCAGGGCAGGTCATCAACGGCGTGCTCGGGTCGATCCACATGCAGATGAAGGACAGCTGGCCCTTCACCTCGAACGTCAACGTGTCCCTCGAAGACCTCGAGCCGTTCCTGCCGGCGTCGGCCGCTGGCGTGCAGGCGAAGCTGCGCGGCGACGTGGAGCTCTCTGGCCCCATGCGTCGCCTCGACGACATCACGGCGCTCGGCGTCTTCAACGAGGTCTCAGTGGCGCGTGGTGAGGTCAGCGCCGCCAACGTCGAGCCCGTCGCGCTCGCGTACCGGGCCGGCGCGTTCGAGGTGTCGTCGCTCAAGCTGCGGGGACCCACCACTGAGCTGGCCGCCGAGGGCTTCTGGGGGCCGACGCGCGTCGACCTCAAGTCGCGCGGCTCTGTCGACCTCCGGTTGCTGTCGTCGCTCGTCTCTCAGGTCGAGCGCTCGCAGGGGCACCTCGACTTCACCGCCGCGTTCTCGGGGCCCGTCACGGCTCCCGCGCTGGCGGGCTCGGCGACGCTGACCGATGCGCGGTTCTCGTGGCGCGGGCAAGACCTCAACGTGCGCGCGCTGTCCGGCCGCGCGGACTTCTCGGAGTCGCGCATTCTCCTGCAGGACCTCCAGGGCTTCCTCAACGACGGGCGCGTGCGCGGGCGCGGCGACGTGCGCCTCGACGGCCTCCACGTGAAGACGATGGAGTTCCAGACCGACATCGAAGACGTCTCGATTCAGGTGAAGCCAGACGTGCCGGTGACGCTGAGCGGCGCGCTGCTGCTCGCGTCTCGCAACGGCGAGCTCTTCCAACTCTCTGGCGACATCGACGTCGTGAAGTTCCGCTACACGCAGCCCATGTCGCTCGAGTCGTTGGTGGCCAACGCGGCGGAGGCGTCGGTGCCGAGCGACAGCAAGCCCGAAGAGTGGCTGCGCCTCGACGTCGACCTGCGCACCGCCGGCGACGTGCGCATCGAGAACGACCTCGCCCGGGCGCGCCTCGCGGGAAAGTTGAAGCTCACCGGTACCAACGTGAAGCCGGTGCTGAGCGGCGCTGTCGAGGCGCTCGAGGGCGCGCAGGCCTATTTCCGCGGCAACACGTACAACGTGCAGCGCGGGCTTCTGCAGTTCAACGGCCTGTGGCCGACCTTCGACCTGTCGGCGCAGAGCCAGATTCGCGAGTACCTCGTGACGGTGAAGGCCTTCGGTCGGTTCGAAGACCCCAAGGTCTCCTTCTCATCAGAGCCGGCGTTGCCCGACGCCGACGTGCTCGCGCTGCTGACGCTGGGCGTGACCTCACGTGAGCGGCTCACCGAGCGTTCAGGTGCAGGCCTCGCGGCGGAGGCGCTGCTCTCGGCATCGGGGCTCGACCAGCAGGTGCAGCGGTTCCTGCAACAGAACGTGGGCTTGAAAGACCAACAGGTGCGGCTCACCACCAGCTTCAACGAGGTCACCGGCACCGCCGAGCCCGCCGTGACGTGGGAATCGAAGGTGGTGAACGACAACCTGAAGGTGGGTGTGGTTCAGCCCGTCACGGGCCGCGGCACCAAGGCGCAGATTGAGTACAAGATCGACCAGCGCGTGTCGGCGCGGGCGCAGTGGGACAACCAGAACCAGAACACCACCGTAGGTAACCCGGGCGTCGAGCTCCGGTTCAGATTCGAATGGGAGTGAGCCTCCTCGTGCTGGCCCTGCTCGCGCAGGCGCCCGTGCCCAGCGACGAGTCGGTCACCATCACCAGTGTCGAGGTGCGCCTCCCCGTGGGCGCCGATCGCAAGCTGCTGGAGCGCGTGCCGCAGCTCATCACCGTGCGCCGGGGACAGACGCTCTCGCGGCGCGCGGTGCAGCGATCGATCGAGAGCCTGTTCGCCACCAACAAGTTCGCCGACATCGAGGTGCTCGGTCAGGACGTCGAGGGTGGCGTCGAGATCATCTTCCTCCTCGAGCCACGGCGGAACATCGGCAGCGTGTTCGTCGAGGGCAACACGGCGCTCACGAAAGACGAGGTGCTCGTCGTCACCAAGCTCGAGCCCGGCGTCGAGTACTGGCCCGAGCGGTTGCAGCAGGCCGGCGAGGCGGTGCAGGCGCTCTACGTACGTCGCGGCTACCACGCAGTGCGCGTGCGCACGGAAGCGGTGACGGTCGAAGGGACGCTCTCGGTCGGTTTCATCATCGACGAGGGCGCGGCGTCGCGTGTGCGCGCGGTGTCGTTCTCAGGTGAGCCCGGCCTGCCGCTGACCGAGTTGATGACCGCGTTCGACGTGCGCCCGGGTGACGTGCTCGATCTCGCGCGCGCCGAAGCGGGCCTCGACGCGGTGCGCGCCAGACTGCGGAAGGACCACTTCTTCCGTGCGCGCGTCGACCCGCTGGAGGTCACTGACGACGGCCGCGTGGTGGTCCCGGTGACTGCGGGCCCCCGCTACGACCTCGTGTTCAGCGGCAACCGGATGATCGGCGACTTCTCGCTGCGCTCGTTGCTCGCGTACGACGGTGAAGAGACGCTCGACGTGTCGCTCGAGCTGCGTCTGCAGCAGCGCCTCGAACGGTTCTACCGGTACCGCGGCTACCACGACGTGCGCGTGACGGTGGCGGAGGTGCTGCGGCCCGGCACGCGTCAGGCCGCGCTCGGCTTTGAGATCGAAGAGGGGCGGCCGGTGAAGGTGACGGACATCGCGTTCGACGGCGCCGACAAGATCAGCGCGAGCGAGCTGCAGCAGGTGCTCAAGCGCGTGGTCGAGGTCTCCGGGCCGGTGGTGTCCATCGACGTTCACGGTACGGGCGACCCGTCGGACACTGCGGGCCGCGTGAGCCCCGAGTTTGCGCAGGTGTTGCCCGCGCCTGCGGGTGACACGGTGCTCGTCGAGGAAGCGTGGCGCGACGCGGCGACGGCGATGGCGGCGCTGTACCGTGAGCGCGGTTACCTGCGCGCCAAGGTGAACTTCGCGGGCGCAGATCTCGCTGAAGGCCTCGCGCGCGCCCGCTTCGTCATCGAAGAGGGGCCGCGGGCGCGCTACCGCCTCGTGCAGAGCGACGGGCTGCCACCAGGCTTCAAGTCAGACGTGCTCTCGAGCGTGCGCGTGGGGCAGCCGTTCAGCGCCGCCGAGTTGCAGGGGCTCGAGCGTGAGGTGACCCGAGAGCTGGGTCGCAAGGGCTACCTCTACGCCGACGTCGACGCGACCTTCACGCTCGACGACACGGGCCAGCTCGCCGACGCCTTGCTGACGGTGAAGTCGGGGCCGCAGGTGAAGGTGCGCGCGGTCTTGCCGGTCGGTCAGGTGCGCACCATCGAAGAGGTGATCCTCGCGCAGGCCACGATGAAGGAAGGCCAGCCGCTCGACTCGGAGTCGCTCTTCTCGACGCAGTCGAACCTGCAGTCGTTGAACATCTTCCGCAACGTGCAGGTCGAGACGCTCTCGCCCGAGCGCCCGGAGCCGCTCAAGACGGTGTTGCTCAAGGTGCGCGAGCGACCGCGCGCGACGCTCGACCCTTCGTTCGGCTACTTCTTCGCCGACGGCGTGCGCGTGGCCGTCGACGGCGCGGTGCCCAACATCGGCGGGCGCGCCATCACGCTCACGGGGCGTGGCCAGCTCAACCTCTTCTTCTTTTCGTACCCGGCGCTGACCCGGCAGATCGACCTCTCAGACCTCGAGCTGTGGCGACAGATCGGCGGTCGCCTCAACGCGTCGCTCGACGCGCCAGCGCTGCTGCCCGCGCAGATCGGCCTGCGCTTCGACGCCGTGCTCGAGCGCGTGTTCCGCCCGCAGTTCCGGTTCTCTCGCGCAGCCGGGTCTGCGACGTTGAACTGGTCGCGCTACTTCGACGTGCCGCGCATCGACTGGCTGCGCCCCAAGCTGACCCTGGCGCTGCAGTACGAAGGCGAGTGGAGCTTCGTCGAGAGCGTCGGCACCGCGCTCACGGCGATCCCTCCGACCAGCCTCGTGGACCAGGAGCGCCTGCGCTTCTTGTACGGCGAGTACTTCCTGCACGGCGTGCGCTTCAGCCCTGCCATCGACCTCCGCGACAACGCCCTGACGCCGCACAAGGGCCTGCTGATTCAGGGCGCTGGCGAAGTCACCGGCGCCATCTCGGCGCGTGACGAAGACGGCAACAACGTCACTGTGAACTTCCTGAAGCTGAGCGGTCAGGTGACCGGCTACATCCCGTTCGGCGATCGCGTGGTGCTGGCGCTCTCGGTGCGCGGTGGTCGCATCTTCCCGCTGCAGGCCGGGTCGACGACGCCGCCCGTGCGTCGCTTCTTTCTCGGCGGCGCGACCAGCGTGCGCGGCTTCAACGAAGATCAGCTGATCGCCGAAGACTCACGCGAGCGCTACCGCAACGACGTGCGCGACTGCCAGGTGCTGGCGTCGAAGGAAGGGTGCTCGTCGGCCGCCAAGACGGTGTCCGCGGGCCGCCAGGTGCCGTCGCAGGGTGGCGAGCTCTTCGGCGTCTTCAAGTCGGAGCTGCGCTTCCCGGCCTTCAGCGTCTTCGAGATGGGCGTCTTCTTCGAGGCGGGCAACCTGTGGCTGGCGATGCCCACGACGTTCTCGATTCGCCCGGTCGTGGGGGCGGGCCTGCGCTACGTCACGCCCATCGGGCCGCTGGCCTTCGACGTCGGCTTCAACCTCGCCGCAGATACTGCGATCAACGAGCCCCCAGTCGTGCTGCACTTCAACATCGGCGGCTTCTAGGAGGCCTACGTGTTCTACCGGCTGGTGCGCTCGATCGTCTCGGTGGCGATCGGGCTCTTCTACAGAGTCGAAGTCGTGCGCCGCGTGGACGACTTCAGCGGCCCGGTGATGTTCGTCGGCAACCACCCCAACTCCCTCATCGACCCGGCGATGCTGTTCGTCGTCACGGACCGCCCGGTGACGTTCCTCGCGCGCGAGCCGCTGTTCCGCATTCCGCTGCTGGGGTGGATTCTGCGCGGCCTCGACGCGCTGCCGGTGTTCCGCAAGCAGGACAACCCGGGCCTGATGGCGAAGAACGAAGGCACGCTCGACGCGGCGGCCGGCGCGCTGCAGTCAGACCGCGCCATCACCATCTTCCCGGAGGGCCGCTCGCACTCGGAGCCGCAGCTTTCGGACATCAAGACGGGCTGTGCGCGCATCGCCCTGAAGGTCGCCAAGAGCGGCAAGGCGCTGCGCATCGTGCCGGTGGGCTTCACCTACGCGCAGAAGCACCGCTTTCGCAGCCCGGTGCACGTCGAGGTCGGTGAGCCGATTCTGGTGAGCGCGGTCGGCGGGTTGACCGAAGACGCCGAGCAGGAATGGGTGCGCTCGCTCACCAACCGCGTCGGTGACGCGCTTCGCGCGGTGACGCTGAACCTCGAGAGCTGGGAAGACCTCGATCTCATCCAGACCGCCGATCAGCTCTTCGCGCTGCGCAACGGCTACCGCGAGACCGACACCGAGCGGCTGCGACTCTTCGCGCGTGGCGCGTCGATGCTGCGCGCCTACGACCCGGAGCGCTTCGACGACGTGAAGGAAGACGTCTTGTCGTTCCACAGTCGGCTCGAGGTGCTGTCCGCTGAACCCGGTGACCTCGCGGTGCGTTTTCGCGCGTCGCACGTGTGGCGCTTCGTGCTGCGCAACCTCGCGTCGATCCTCTTTGGCTTTCCGCTCTTCGTGCTGGGCATCGTGCTCTTCGCCGTGCCGTTCGTGCTCTTGCGCACGCTAGCGCTCGCGGTGCCGGTGTCTCAGGACCGCGTCGCGACGCTCAAGTTCATCTCGGCTGTGTTGATGGTGCCGCTCTGGTGGACGCTGCTGACGACGGCCGGCTGGTACTTCTGGGACGTGCCCGGGCTCGTCGTCGTGCTGGTCTCGGCGCTGCCGCTGGCGCTCTTCACGCGCTATTTCCTCGAGCGGCGCCGGTCGGCGCTGAGCGACGTCGTCATGTTCTTCCGCATGGGCAGCAAGCAGGCGCTGCGCACGCACCTGCTCGCGGAAGGCGAGCGCCTGCAGGAAGAGATTCAGCGCCTCGCTGAAGAGCTCAAGCCGAAGCTGGACGCTGCGGTTCGCTCGGCTTGAAGACGCGCGCGCCGACCAGCAACACGACGCCGCCGAGCAGCACCGGCAGCGCGTTCACCTGAATCGCGGTGGCGAGGCCCGGGCCGCCGGCCTTCTTCGAGGTGTCGCTGATCCACCCGATGATGGCAGGTGACGCGGCGTCGCCCAGCAGGTGCAGCGTCATCGTCGAGATGCTGAACGCGAACGCGCGGAAGCCCGGCGACACCACGTTGACGATGGCGGCGTTGAGCGGCCCGTTGTTCAGGAAGATGAGGAACTGCGCGAGCAGCAGGCTGGCGATCAGCAGCGCCTTCGACTCGGCGTGCACGGCGACCAGCATCAGCGGGGCGGCCAACGAGAGCCCGACGCCCGACATGATGACGCCGCCGCCCGGGCGACGACGCTCGAGGCGATCTCCGAGGAAGCCGCCAGCGAGCGTGCCCAGCAGGCCACCGATGACCGTCGTCGCGCCCAGCACCAGGCCGGCGTCAGCGCCCGTGAAGCCGCGCTCGGCTTCGAGGTACTTCGGCATCCAGTTCGACAGCCCCCCGATGGAGAACGTCATCAACGTGAGGCCTGCGGTGACGATCCAGAACCGGGCGTTGCCGACGAGGGCGCGCACGCCCTGGCCGAAGGGGACCTTCTCGATCGGCGTGGCCTCGGTGCCGCCGCGCTTGGGCTCGGTGATGAAGAAGCACATGACGCCCAGCAACAGGCCCGGTGCGCCGCCGACGTAGAACGCGGTCTGCCAGCCGTGCGAGTCGCCAACCGCGCCGCCGAGAATGAACCCGGCGGCCGCGCCGAGCGGCATCGCTGTGTAGAAGATCGCTAACATCCGGCTGCGGCGCTCGGGCGTGAAGAGATCCGAGATGAACGACGGCGCGATGGTGCCGTAGCCCGCTTCACCGACGCCGGTCGCCGCCCGCGCGATGATGAGCAACACGAACGAGCTCGCGAGGCCCGACGCGACGGTGGCGAGGCTCCAGATGAGCACGGCGCAGCCGATGAGGATGTGCCGCGGCAGACGGTCGCCCAGGAACCCGCCGATGGGCGACGCCATCAGGTAGACGATCATGAACGTCGTCGCGAGCAGGCCGCCGTCGGTGTCGGTGAGGTGAAAGTGCTCCTGCACCTTCTTCATGACGCCCGCGAGGATGTAGCGGTCGGTGTAGTTGAGGAAGTTGATCAACGTCAGCACGCCGAGCCCGAAGGCCGCGCGCGACGGTGTCACGGTGCTCACGTCGACTCCTTGAACCTGTCTGCGAGCAGGCCCCACCGCAGCCCGCGATCGCTGACCGTGACCTCAGCTGCACCGAGCGCGCGCATGGCCGCGAGCAAGACATGGCCACCTGCAACGATGACGTCGGCGCGCTTGGGCTGCAGGCCGGGCAGGGTGGTTCGCAGCCGCACCGGCAACGCCGCGAGCCGCTTCACGGTCGCTTCGACAGTCTCGAGCGACAGCACTGCGCCGTGGATGCGCGCTGGGTCGTACGGCGCGATCTCCTGCGCGACCGCGCACAGCGTGGTCACCGTGCCGGCCACGCCGACGAGCCGGAAGCCACTGAGCGGCTTCGGCAGCGACGCGAGCTGCGACGTCAGCACCTCGTCGATGGCCTCGAGATCGAAGCGGCTCGGCGGATCGCTGGTGATGTGACGTTCGGTCATGCGCACGGCGCCAACGTCGAACGAGTGGCGGAACGACACGTTGCCCGCGGCGTCGCCGAAGACGAACTCGGTGGAGCCGCCGCCGATGTCCAACATGACCAACGGGCGACCGCCGCCGAAGTCAGAGAACGCTGACGCGAACGAGAGCCGCGCCTCTTCTTCGCCGGAGATGATCTCCACGGTGACGCCGGCGCGCGCCTTCGCGCCATCGATGAACTCGCGACCGTTCTCGGCGTCGCGCGCGGCTGACGTGGCGCTCACGACCAGCTGCTTCGCGCCTGCTTCTCTCGCTTCAGCAGCGAAGCGCTCGACGACGGCGAGCGTGTTTTCGAGCGCGTCGGGCGCGAGGCGGCGCGTCTGGTCGACGCCTTTGCCGAGGCGGGTGATCTCCGAGCGCTCGAGCACCGCGACGAAGCGCCCGTTGGCGTCGCGCTCGGCGACCAGCAACAGCACCGAGTTGGTGCCGACATCGATGGCTGCGTAACGGCTCACCGCGTGAAGGCTAAGCCCTTGGCGATCTGAAGCGCACGGTTTTCACAGCCGCAGGTCGAGCGCGAGCTGCGACTCGTCGAAGCCCAGCGCGCGGAAGAACGCGGGCACGTCGTCCCGCGCCTTGTCGACCCGCACGCGCAACCGCTGGCAACCGGCCGCCTTCGCGCGCTTCGACATCTCGTGCACGAGGGCCCGGGCCACGCCGCGGTGTCGATGGTTCGGCGCGGTCAGCAGCGCGAGGACCTCTGCCTCCCCGTCGCACAGACGCAGCACCGCGACGCCGACGACGTCGGGGCCGACCTCGGCGATCAACACAGTGCCGTCGCGCGCGCGAAAACCTCCCAGCGCCAACAACGCTTCGGCCTGCGCATTCACTGTCTCTTTCACTGCGGTTCTCGGGCCTCGCTTCGTCATGCACCCGAGCGCCATTGCAACTGGCGTGACTGCGTAAGCGCCTTCGCATCTGTGACGCGACGTGTCTTTCACGACGCTTGCCGGAAGGCGGCTTCCCCCCGTATTCGCGACGCATGCTCCAGGCCCACTCGCGCATTTTTGGCACCGGCTTCGTGACCGGCGAAGTCTGCATCCCCAACGAGCGCTTCACGCGCGTCTGCGACACCACCGACGAGTGGATCCGCGAGCGCTCGGGCATCGAGCAGCGCTACGTGGTGAAGGAAGGCACGGGCACGAGCGACCTCGGCGTCGCGGCGGCGAAGAAGGCGCTCGATGACGCGGGCTGGAAGGCGGAAGAGCTCGACTACATCGTCGTGGCCACGATGACGCCGGACTACTACTTCCCGGGCGTCGGCAGCCTCGTGCAGTCGAAGCTGGGCCTCGGGCCCATCCCCGCGCTCGACATCCGCCAGCAGTGCAGCGGCTTCGTGTACGGCCTGCAGGTCTGTGACGCGCTCATTCGCGCGGGCGCGGCGAAGAAGCTGCTCTTCATCGGCGCGGAGATTCACTCGGGCTTCATGCCGTTCAGCAAGCACGGCTGGAAGGTCTTCATGGGCGAGACGGAAGAGCCCGTGACGCAGGAAGAGCGTGACTGGAACTCGAAGTTCCGTCACCTGACCGTGCTGTTCGGCGACGCCGCGGGCGCGATGTGCATGGGCCCGACGGACGACCCGGAGCGTGGCGTGCTCGGCTTCGCGCTGCACAGCGAAGGTCGCGACGTGACGAGCCTCTACGTGCCGTCGGCAGGCTTCGCTTACCGACCGTATTTCTCGGAAGAGCACATTCGTGAAGGCCGCTTCGTGCCGGTGATGGAAGGCCGCAACGTGTTCAAGATGGCGGTCACCAAGATGCCGGAAGCCGTGCACGAGGTGCTCGGCAAGACGGGCCTCAAGCTCGACGACGTGAAGCTGCTCATTCCGCACCAGGCGAACCTGCGCATCAGCGAAGCGGTGCAGAAGTCGCTCAAGCTGTCGGACGACCGCATCTACAACAACATCCAGAAGTACGGGAACACGACGGCCGCGACGATTCCCATCGCGTACGACGAGTGCCGCAAGAGCGGGAAGGTGAAGCAGGGCGACCTCATCGCCTTCGCCGGGCTGGGCGCCGGGTTCCACTGGGGCGCAGCGCTGATGCGCGAGTGACGTCGCTTCGCCTCGCTGGGTTCACAGCCCAGCGAGTGTCTTGTCGATGTACCGACGTGCCTCTTCGCTGGTCTGCGCAAAGCGGTTGAAGTGCCAAACGACCCGCGGCTTCAACGTCGGTCGTTCGTCGACGCATAAGCAGAGCAGGTCGACGCACCAGATCTGCTCCTCGCGAGTGCCGCATTCGAGCAAGGCGTAGAGGTACGCCGAGCAGCTCAAGAGCGCGTCTCGACAACGGGCTCTCAGCGCGTGGTTCCCGGCTGCAAGTTCCTCAGGCGCTGGTGTTCCGTTGGCCAGTTGGAAGAGCAGCTCCAGCGCCCACGGACGCGCGACGTCCGTGCATTGATGGAGCGCCACGGCCAGGCACTCAGCGACGGGCGCCGCCGCCTCGAAGAGCGCCCCCTGTCGAACGACGACGTTGTCGATGCGCCAGTACGCACGGCTGGCTTCGTCGTTGGACGTTGCGCCGACGAGCGATTGCAAGGCTTCTGGGACGCTGTGAGACGAGTGTGCCGTTCGCAGAAGGCTCCAGTCGTGTCTCTCGAGATCGTGGAGTCGCATGTTCAACAGAGTGGCCTGATCGTGTCGTTGGGGCCGCCGTGGTTGTGAGGCGCGCCCTGTGCCCCGCGGACGCGCGCGGGGTTGTTGCTCGTGCTCAGCCCGGTGCCATGCATCCGAGGCAAGCCTCCTGATACTCGAACGTCCCGCCAGCTTCGCCTTGGTCCAGGTACGCCTTCACATCCGCGTACGCGATGCTGGGTGGCACATCGACCGCGACCAGGCGAGGCAGGTCGCTCAGCTCCGATGGGCAGCCCAGCGTCTTCAATTCGCCGCGGACGCGAATCACGTCGATCTCGCTCGCGAACCAGAGTCGGACGGTGCTGTGGCCGCTGGCTCGAACGAGTCCCGAGTGCCACAAGGTTCCGTCCGGCGTCGTGGTCGCCGACACGACATCGCCCAAGGCGAGTTCCTTCACGTAGAACGGGATGTTGTCGAGTTCGTAGCCGTCCTCTCGCGTCACGGCCCACATCGTCTCGATCTCGGTGTTGCCCGATGCGTCGGTGAAGGAGAAGCGGATCTTCACGCGCGCGCTCATGGCATCGAGTCCGTCTTGCCGAGGTTGCAGCCACGGTCGACCGCGAGCCAGTCGTACTCGCGTCCGAGTACGTCTTCTGCCGAGAGCCGCGGTTTCACTGTCACCTCGTTCGCCTCTGAGCTCGCAGACGACCATCAGGTCGTGGCGAGACACAAACGCCGCGGCGACCAGCTCGGTCACCGCGGCGGTTTCACTGCACAGCGAAGCCGTCTTCAGTTCGCCCAGTCAGGCGTCGTGATGTCGCCCTTGTCCATCGGCAGGGCGATCTGGTTGTTGCCGTCGAACGTCATCACGTACAGGCCGCGCCCGCCGCCGCGCGTTGACGTGAACATCACCAGGCGACCGTTGGGCGAGAACGTCGGCTCTTCGTTGCCCGAGGCGTCCTGCGTGAGGCGCGTGATCTTCTTGTTCTCGACGTTGACCGTGAACAGGTCGAACGCGTTGCGCTCGTCGCGCGCGGTGAACGCGATGAGGTCGCCGCGCGGGCTCCACGACGGCGTGGTGTTGTAGTTGCCCTGGAACGTGAGCCGCTTCTGGCCCGAGCCGTCTGCGTTCATCACGTAGATCTGCGGGTTGCCGTCACGGTTCGACACGAACGCCAGCCGCTTCCCGTCCGGCGCCCACGTGGGGCTCGTGTTGAGGAAGAACTTCGTGTCGGTGAGCTTCTTGAGATCCGAGCCGTCGGCGTTCGCGACGAAGATCTCCGCGTTCTCACCTTCCGACACTGACACCGCGACGCGCTTGCCGTCTGCCGAGAACGCCGCGCCCGTCACCATGCTGCCCTTGGCGATGATCTGCGTGGGCTCGCCGCCGCCGCGCGACACGAAGAGGAACGGCTTCTTGCTGCGGTACGACGTGAACGCCACGCCACCGCCGGGGATCAACGCCGGCAGCACGTTGACGTCGCCGTTGGTGATGCGCGCCGCGTTCTTGCCGTCCCAGTCGGCGACGTAGACGTCACGGCCGCCCGGCGACTTGCGCGTGAACGTGATGCGCGTCTCGAACGGGCCCGTCTCGCGCGTGAAGTGCTTGTAGACGGCGTTGGCCAGCTTGTGCGCCAGCTTGCGCGCGTCCTTCAGCGGCACCGCCTCAGACACCTTGAGCTCTTCCTTGCCGGCCGCGACCGAGAAGAGGCGCAGATCGCCGCGCAGGTTGCTGCCGTCCACCGACAGCTGCGTCTTCACCAGCGACTCGGCGCCCACGTCGGTCCACCGCGGGAACTGAATCGTCGACGCCGTCACCCCTTCCTTCGGGTCGGCGAGGAAGCTCTTGCGATCGAGCACCTGAAAGAGACCGCACGCCGCGAAATCGAAGGTCAACGCCGCGTCGAACTCCACGGCCGCGGTCTTCGCGCCTTCGTCTTGCGTCTGGGGCACTGCGACGGCCAGGGGCATCGGCCGGAAATTGGCGCCGGAGATTTCAATCACCGGGCGCTGAGCGAAAGCCACGAGCGGCAACACCACGAACAAGGCGATCAGATTTCGCATGGGTGACTTCATAGGCGATTTACGGGGCTCCTTACGGAGTGAAGACGAGCTCCACGCCGTCCTTCTTCAGCGCGGCGCGAAGATTTTCGGGCGGGGCGGTGAAGGGCGCAGCCTTTTTCACGGCGCCCAGCACGGCTGAATCGAACAGCTCGTTACCCGACGGTTTCGAGAGGCTCACGTCGATGAGCTCGCCGCCCTCGCCGATGCGCAGCACCGCGTTGGCGCGCAGGCGGATGCGCTCGGTCTCGTCGATGGTGTTCGACACGTCGTAGTTGCGGCGCACCACGGCCTTCAGCAACCCGAAGTAGCGCTCGCCTTCCTGCACCGCCGAGTCGCCGTCCTTGTCGCCGTCGGGGTCGCCTTCCAGCTCTTCGGCCTTCGCCGCCTTGCCGGCCTGCGCGAGCGCGTTGAACAGGCTCTTCTTGCCGTCCTTCGCGCCGTCTTCTTTCTGCGCCGACTTGTCTGGCTTGGCGTCCTTGGTGGGGATCTTCACCGCGGTGTCAGGCACGGCGGGCGAGGGCACCTTCACCTCTTCGACCTTCGGCTTCGGAGGCGGCGCCGCTTCGGCTTCCATGCGCGGCAGCAGCTTGTCGTCGCGCTTCTTCCCGAGGCGCACGAGCGAGGCCTTGATGGGCTTCTGCTCGAGGTCGACCTTCGGGCCCGACAAGAGCCAGCTGCCGACGAGCCACAGCACCACCAGCAAGACGTGGCCGACCACCGAGAGCCCGACGAACACGGGCAACGCGGAGGCGCGGTCGTCGAGCAGGCTGGCGGCGCGAGAGCTCATGGGTCAGGGCTTCTTCTTGTCCTTCGACGTCCGCGAGGCGCCCATCGGGTCCGTGATCATGCCGACATTGGTGACGCCGGCCCGCTGCGCTGCAGCCATCACGTCGACCACCACGCCGTAGGGCAGGTCGCGATCGGCGTGCAGGTACATCTCCTTTTCCTTCTGGGCCTTGGCGTTGGCCTTCAGCGACTCCTCGAAGTTGTCGAACTGGATCTCGGCTTCGCCGATGAAGACGCGCTTCTGCGCGTCGATGGAGACCACGAGCTTCTTGTCGTCGGCTTCGACGGGCGCGGCCTTGGTCTCAGGCAGGTTGACCTTCACGCCCTGCTGAATGAGCGGCGTCGTCACCATGAAGATGATGAGCAGCACCAGCATCACGTCGACCATCGGCGTGATGTTGATCTCGCTGAGCGTCGAGCGGCCACCGCCCTTGTTGGCTGACATGCCCATCTGTCACCTCACTTGAAGAAGTGGCGCTTCACGATGTTCAGGAAGTCGTTCGAGAAGTTCGACATCTCGGTGTCGAACACCTTGATGCGCGAGACGAACGAGTTGAACGCGATGACCGCGGGGATCGCCGCGCCGAGGCCGGCCGCGGTCGCCAGCAGCGCGTTGCCGATGGGCGCGGCGACGGTGGCGATGGTGGCGTTGCCCTTCTCGGCGATCTCGTTGAACGCGCCGAGGATGCCCATGACCGTGCCGAGCAGGCCGATGAAGGGCGCCGTGCTGCCGACGGTGCCGAGGAACGGCACGTGCGCTTCGAGCGTGGTGATCTCTGCCAGCGCGGCGCGGGTCAGCGCGCGCTCGACGTTCTCGATGCCGCCCAGCTTCTCGCTCATGGCGCCCTCGGGGCCGCCCTTGTGCTGCGCGAGCTTGCTGAGCTCCTCGTAGCCGGCGCGGAAGACGCGCGAGAGCGGTGACGCCTCGAGCTTCTGCGACTCGGCGTAGATCGCGTCGAGCCGCGACGCTTTCCAGAAGACGTCCAGGAAAGCGACCGACTGCGCGCGCGCTTTGCGCAGCTGGTTCCATTTCATGGCGATCAGCGCCCACGAATAGGCCGACGCCGCGGCCAGGAGCACCAGCACTGCGAGCTCCACGGCCGAGGCGCTCTTGAGCACTTCCACGTAGTTCATCGCTGCCAACATGGGCGCACTCGCTACCACGACGCGGCAAGATTCGCCTTGTGAATCATGAGGTTGGCGTCGCGCGGTGAATCGAGGACGATGTTCCACGTCTACGGCAACCAACAAGCCCACCGGTCGCCCACGAGGAGCCCATGTCCGCCAATACCCGTCTGTTTTCCGCTGTAGCCCTCGCGTCTGTCGTCATGGCGACGTCAGGTTGTGTCTGCGTCACGAACCCACAGGGGAACAGTGGCGACATCATCTTCACGTGGAACTTCAACGGGCAGGGGTGCGCGCTCGTTCCCGACGTCACGCAGGTGGCTGTCCAGATTCCGGGGCAGACGCTGCAGAACGACGGCGTGTACGGCTGCGTCAACTCCGGCACCGCGGGCATCAAGCTGCTGAACTTCCGCGCGGGCACCTACGACTACGTCATCAGCGGGCAGAACGCGCAGGGCACGGTCATCTACCGGGCGACCGGCAAGATCACGGTGAACGGTGACGTCGCGATGGACGTGACGCTGCAGCCCACGGGCGACGCGCGCGGCCACGTGTACGTGACCTGGTCGCTGCCCGCCGGCACGCCGGTCACCTGCCAGTACATCGCCGCCGTCGACGTGTCGCTCGACATGGGCGCGCCCACGTCACTCAACTGCAACGAAGGTGCGACCTCGCCGGGCGTGCTCTTCCAGAACCTCGTGCCCGGTACGCACATCATCGACATCTCGGCGCGCGATTCGTCGGGCCTCTTCTATTACCGCGCGATCAACAGCTTCCAGGTCTTCGCCGGTGGCGCGACGAGTCAGCAGTTCTCGCTCGAGTGGATCGTGGGCAGCGCGCCGCTGCAGTGGACGTTCTCGAACGGCGCCGCGCAGCTGAACTGTGCGCAGGCCGGCGTGGCGGAGGTCGGCATCACGCTGCGCGATGCGCAGTCAGACCAGACCTTCACGGTGCCGTGTCTCAACCAGGGCGTGCAGGGCTACCAGATCCCCTACGTGTACTACGGCGACTACCAGGTCTTCCTCACGGCCTACGGCACGGGCGGTGTTCCGTTCTTCTCGCCGGGCGCCAAGCAGGGCGACACCGTGCCGCCTCCGCAGATCCGCGTGACGGCGGGCTCGTTCCCCGACGTCAGCACCGTGGTGCCGCTGGTCCTCTCGCCGTAACCGTCAGCGCAGTGACGCAGCACCTTCGAGCCCCGGGCTGGTCCCGGGGCTTCGTCGTTTCTTCAGAGCCGCTCGCCGAGCAGCGCGACGATGGTGCTGATGACCTGCGTCTCTTCACGGCCTTCGGTCAGCTGGTGGCCAGCCCAGTCGGTGCGCTTCTCGACGTCGGTGCAGCTGTAGCCGGCGTCGCGCAGCTCGCGGTCGCCTTCGCCGCAGCCCTCGAGGCCGTGCACCGTCGGCTTGCCGTAGAACGACAGCTTCGTCTTCGGCCCTTCGCTCACCACGCGCACGGCGAACCACGAGCCGATGTCCTGCGTGACGAAGTTGGGCGTCGATTGATCGTTCCCGCGGCGGCGGTTGATGCGATCGCGCGTGCCACGCAGGTAGATGATCTTGTTCGTGGGCGAGACGTCGGCGCGCTTGTACTCAACGAAGCCGCGGTCGCCGAAGAGCTGCGTCATCACCGGCAAGACGTCGGCTTCGGGTCGCTCGAAGTCGATGGTGGTGCCCGCTTCAGTCAGGAAGAGGCGCGCGGAGCCCTTGATGGTGCGCATCGAGGTGCAGCCCGCCGCCAGAGACACTGCCGCCAACAAGACGATCGATCGCATGGGCCCGGTTGCTTAGCAGGTCGCCGTGAGGGCTGGCCCGCCGTGTGCTAACCGCCACCGACATGCGGCACGGCAGACACGCGGCGATCGGCGTCTTCGACTCAGGCGTGGGCGGGTTGACCGTCTTGAAGGCGATGATGGACCGGTTGCCCCTCGAGTCGACCGTCTACCTCGGTGACACGGCGCGCGTGCCCTACGGCACCAAGTCGGGCGAGGTCGTCACCCGCTACTCGCTGGCCAACGCGCACGCGCTGATGGAGTTCGATCTCAAGGCGCTCGTCGTCGCGTGCAACACCGCGTCGGCCGTCGCGCTGCCGGCGCTGTCTTCAGCGCTCCCCATTCCCGTCATCGGCGTCATCGTGCCCGGCGCTGAAGCCGCGGTGCGGGCGACGACGACAGGCAAGGTGGCCGTCATCGGCACGCCGGGCACCATCGCGTCGGGCGCGTACCAGCAGGCGCTCGAGGCCGCGCGCGCGTCGTTGGAAGTGCACGCCCGTGCGTGTCCGCTCTTCGTGCCGCTGGCTGAAGAAGGGTGGCTCGACGGCGACGTGCCGCGGCTCGTGGCCCAGAAGTACCTCGGCGGTGGCTTCCTCGACGGCGTCGACACCCTGGTGCTGGGGTGTACCCACTACCCCTTGTTGGCGCCGGCCATCCGCGAGGTGGTGGGGCCGCGCGTCACGCTCGTTGATTCGGCGCACGCCACGGCTGAACGACTCGCCGCGGTCTTGCAGCAGCGCGAGTTGACCCGCATCGAGCCTGGCGCCGTCGAGCGGCACTATCTCGTCACGGACACGCCGAACCGCTTCCTCGAGGTCGGTGCGCGCTTTCTCGGGCAGCCGCTCTCGAGCGCACAGCAGATTGACCTGCACGTGAAGTAACCGTCGAGGCAGTTTGGAGAATGCAACATCGTCGCTCCACTGCCGAAGCCTTTACGTTCGTTCACGAAAACCAGCACTGACGCGTGGCGAGAACTTCCTTCGAAACGAACTCCTCACCATGCCCTCCGTCTCCTCAGTTCGTTCCGCTTCGTTCGCCGCCACGTCCCCTTCCTCGCCCACGCTCCGTCAAGGCGCGAGCGGCGCCGCGGTGCGTGACCTCCAAAACGCGCTGCGTGCCGCTGGCCACAACATCTCGGTCGAAGGGCAGTTCGGCCCGCAGACGTGGGGCCGCCTGAACAGCGGCGGCGCGCAGGGCCCCGGCAACAACGGCGGTGGCGTCGGCGGCAACTCGGCGTTGGCGAACGCGGCGCGCTCCGTGGCGCTCGGCATGGGTGGCTACAACTCGCAGGGCCTGTGCGCGAAGGGCGTCAGCACGGCCATTCAGCGTGTGTACGGCATCAAGGTGTGGGGCAACGGCAACGACATCGACAACAACCTGCCGCGCGACAAGTTCCGCCAGATCAACATCCCGCTCTCGGAGGCGCTGAAGATCCCCGGCCTCATTCTCACCTGGGAAAAGACGTCGACCAGCGCCGGCAGCATCTACGGCCACACCGCCATCACGCTGGGCGACGGCCGCAGCTCGGCGTCAGACTTCATCGAAGGCAACACGCTGGCCGCTGAGGGCGGGCGTCAGGGCCTGAAGATCTTCGCGCCGATCTGAAGCGTCAGTGCTTCTGGGTGGCAGGCTCGACCGGCTTGTCACCCAGCGGCGCCAACTGCAGCGCCGCTTCGAGGCCGATGTCGTCCTTGCGCGGAATGACGCCGGTCACCGCGGTGATGAGGCGCTCCAAGTTCCGGTAGAAGCCGATCTTCGCCAGCGGCCAGTTCATCCAGCCCGTGGTGATTGAGTAGTACGTGTCGAAGGGCTTCGTGTGGTGGATGCGGTGGTGATCGGGCGGAAGAATGAGGTGCAGCTTCTGCAGCACCTTCAAGACGCCCGGCGTCTTGTCGGTATCAAGATGTGACCACTTGTGGATCTGGTTGGTCATCATCACCCAGAAGATCATCGACCCGATGCTGACCAGCGCGAACAGCGCCGGCGCGACCCAGCCCTCGACGGTCAACGGAATGAAGAGCGCGCCCGCGGCGACCGGCACGGCCACCATGCAGTTGGCGCCGTTGGTCTCGATGTAGTCGTGGCGCGTGATGGCCTTCTCGTCGACGTGGTGCTCGCGGAACGGGCGAATGAGCGCCGCGCCGAGAATGGGCATGTCGGTCGAGCCCCAGGTGTCGCCCATCCAGTGAACGAAGCCTGAGACGAAGTCGGCCATGACGAAGCCCGCGCACGCCGCCGCGACGATGACCCACGGGTACGTCGACGCGAACGCTGACGCCTTCACCGCGATGGCCACCGAGAGCGCCCAGAACGAGATGATGGAGAGGATCTCCACCACGCGGAACGACTTGGAGTAGCCGGCCGCGAGCTTCTGGGCGTCCTGCTGCTTGATGTCGAGCTGGCTCATGTCGGTTCTCCCCGCGGTAACGACGGCCTACGAATCGCACGATGCCCGTGGATTGTCACCCCGCGGTCACCCTTCAGAGCTTCTCGTAGTCGCCGCCGCCCTTCTTCTTCTTGGGAGGCGGGTTGGTCAGCTTGCCGTCCTTGAAGAGCTCCACGCGGCCCGAGGCCGGTGACGCGAGGCCCTTCGCCATGCCGACGAGCGGCTTGCTGTCGGGCGGGTGGTACACGGCGCGCAGTTGCTTGCCCGCGGGGATGCTGCCCATGTTCGCGTCGATGAGCAGGTACAGCGAGGTGTCGCTCGACAAGACGCGATCAGAATCTGTGACCGGGTTCAGCTCGGCCAGCAGCTGACCGTCTTCGACGGCGGTGGCGCTCTCGGCGTAGGCCGACACCTTGATGCGCAGCGCCGCCTTCGACGCGCCGTCCTTGATGACCTTGACGCCTTGAATCGTGAGCACGAGATCGCTGCCGGTCTCGGCGGCCTTCGGCGTGGGCAGCTTGAGCCCGGTGTTCGCGTTGTTGTCGGTGTCGAGGAACAGCGTGGCGTTCGCGCAGCGCGTGCCGCACTCGTCGCCCCACGGGTTCTTGTCGAACTCGAGCTTGAGCGCGTAGTCGGTGCCTTGTGGGCTGACGACGATGGTCGTCAACACCGGGCGGGTGTCTTCGTCAGACGCGGCGGGCTTGTAGGTGATGGTGGCCTTCTGCGCGAAAGCGACGCTGGAGAAGACGGCGAGGACGGCGACAATGCGGCGACACATGTCGGGCACGAAATCAGAGACGCTCTGGGTGCGCCAGCTACCCCTCGGGCCGATGAAGAACTTTGTGTACCTCGTCGGCGCAGCGGGCGGCTCCGAGGCGTTCGTCATCGATCCCGCGTGGGACGTGCCAGCGATCTTCGCGGCGCTCGCGGCGGAAGAACGCGAGCTCACCGGCATCGTGCTGACGCACCACCACGCAGATCATCTCAACGGCGTGCCGGCGTTGCTGAAGGTCAGAGACGTGCCCGTGCATGTGCAGCGCGCCGAGCGGACGTTCGCGCCCGATGCCCTCGCGGGCTTTGACGACGTGCTCAAGCAGGTCGAGCCCGGTGAGCGGCTGAAGCTCGCCGGCGTCGAGCTCCAGTGTCTGCTCACGCCGGGTCACACGCCCGGCTCGCAGTGTGTGTCGTGCGGTGGCGCGGTCTTCACGGGCGACACGTTGTTCGTCAACGCCTGTGGCCGCTGCGATTTCGACGGCAGCGACGCGCGCGCGATGCATGGCTCGTTGTTCAACGTGCTCGGAGCGCTGGGCGACGACACGGCGGTGTACGCGGGGCACGACTACGGCGATGTGACCGTGTCGTCACTGGGCCGCGAACGGCAGCGCAACCCATACTTCCAGCTGCACGACGTCGATGACTTCGTGCGCTTCCGCATGAGGCCGCGAACGTGAAGTACGTCTGGTTGGTGTTGTTGTCGGGGTGCCTCGGCCACCGGGCCGTCTCGCCCCTGCCGTCTGACTTTCATTGGGGCGTGGCGACGTCGGGCTACCAGAGCGAAGGCAGCGCGCCCGACAGCAACTGGTCTCGCTACGTGGCGCGCGAAGGCAGCCCGCATGAGCCGTATCGCGACAGCGTCGATTTCTACCGGCGCTACCGCGACGACGTGGCGCTCGCGGCAGACCTGGGGCTCAACACGTTCCGCTTCTCCATCGAGTGGGCGCGCGTCATGCCGAAGCGCGGCGAGGTCAACGAAGAGGCGCTCAAGATGTACGACGCGCTCTTCGACGCGCTGGCCGAGAAGAAGCTGCGGCCGATGGTGACGCTCGTGCACTTCGTGGTGCCCGGCTGGGTGAGCGACGAAGGCGGCCTCACCAACGACGCCATCGTCGGTGCGTTCTCCGATTTCGTGAAGCTCGTGGCGCGGCGGTACCGAAAACGCGACGCGATGTGGATCACCATCAATGAGCCGTCGTATTTCCTGACGCTCGAGCATCGGCACGGGCAGTGGCCGCTCGGCGAAGTGGCGCGCGCGAAGGACCGGTTGGTGCGCATGCACCGCGACGCGTACGCGATTCTGCACTCGGAAGATCCCGGCGCGCCGGTGTCGGTCAACGTGGTGTGGGAACCCGCGCCCGCGAGCTGGGTCGACGACTGGGTGTTCCCGCGCGTGCTGGACCGCATCGACTACATCGCCATCGACTACTACTACACGCTGACGCCCACCGATTTCTCCGCTGCCAACGCAGTCAGCGGCGAGTTCTGGCGGATCAACTTTCACCCTGAAGCGATGTTGCTCGCGCTGCGCGACTACAGCCGCCGCGCGCCGCACTTGCCGGTGTACGTCGTTGAGAACGGCATGGCGCTCGAAGACGGGAAGCCCCGCGAAGACGGCTACACGCGCAGCCAGCACCTGAGCGATCACCTGTACTGGCTGCAGCGCGCGCGCGACGAGGGCATCAACGTCATCGGCTACAACTACTGGTCGATCACCGACAACTACGAGTGGGGCAACTACCGGAACCGCTTCGGGCTCTACACGGTCGACGTGACGAGTGACGCGTCGCTCGCGCGGAAGCCAACCGACGCTGTCGAAACATTGAAGCAGCTCGTCAAGCAGGGCGGGGTGGCCGCCGACTACCAGCCGGTGAAGTGAACGGGCACGCCCGTGAAGCGCTGCAGCTCGGCGCCGCTGGCCTCGAGCCCGACGCGTTCGGCCGTCGAGAACTTCCGGCCCAGCGAGAGCTGGACGATCAGCTTCTGGTCGGTGCCCTTGCGACGCCAGCCGCCGACGAGCTGACCGTCGACGACGACGAAGTGGCTCAGCAGACTTGGCTGCTTCTTGAAGCGCGTCGGGTCGTACGACGCCGAGCGATCTTTGTAGCCGATGAGGAACTCGTCGAAGTTCGGCAGCAGGTGCACGACGGGTGAGTCTTCTTTCGTTGCCTTCGGCGCTGGCTCTTTCCAGTTCGCCAGTTCGAGGCCGCGGCGCGCGTCGCCGAGCGCGAGCCCCGACCAGTTCGCGAGGTCGACGTCCTTCGCGGGGCCGTGACCGTCGAGGTAGCGCCGCGTCAGCTCGGCGAGCGCCGCGTCACGAGACCTCGGCTTGGTGGGCGCGACCCAGTCATCGACGCCGGTCCACGTGAGGTGCTTGCCGACGCGCGGACCGCTGCAGATGACCTGCTCCAGCTCTGCGTAGATGAGCGCGAGGCCGAGCTTCGGGCCAGAGATGCCGACCATCTTCGCCAGCTCGTCTCGCGTGCACGCGCGCTTCTTCGCCAACTCGCGCGCGAGGCGGGTGGTCAGCTTCTGCAGCACCTGCGGCGTGAGACTGGTCTTCCGGTAGTACGTCGCGGCCTTGAGCTGCACGCGCGGCGCCGTCAGCGTGAGCAGCCAACGGAGATCTTCCGCAGCGACGAAGTGCCAGGTCGGTCGCAGCACATGCGTGCGGATGATGCGGCCCGTCGCCATCGCGTGGTCGACGTCGGATTCCACGATGTTCGACACGCGGAGGCCGAGCGCCCACTTCGCGCCGACGTAGTCCTGCGCTTGCACCGCGACGAGGCTGCGCACGGCGTCGTCGACGGTCTTGAACTTCCGCCCGATGAGCCGCTGCGCAGCGAGCCGCCGAAGCGCGATCGAGTCGAGCCGCATCGCTCAGCCCTGCAGCAGCGCGGTGAACTCGGCCTCGTTGAGGACCTTCACGCCCAGCTCCTGGGCCTTCTTGAGCTTCGAGCCCGCTTCTTCACCGGCCACGAGGTAGTCGGTCTTCTTCGACACGCTGCCTGACACCTTGCCGCCGCGGCGCTCGATCTCTTCCTTCGCCTGCTCGCGCGGCATCGACATCGTGCCCGTCAGCACCACGGTCTTGCCGGTGAACGAGCCTTCCTTCTGGGCTTCGGGCGGCTCGGGCGTGATGCCCGCGGCCAACAGCGACGTCACCAGCGCGCGGTTCTCTTCGTCTTCGAACCAGCCGTGGATCGACTTGGCCATCTCGGGGCCGATGTCCTTCACGCCTTCCAGCGCCTCGATGGTGGCGTCCATCAGCGCGGGCACCTCGCGGAAGTGTTCGGCCAGCGTCTTGCCGGTCGACTCGCCCACCTCGGGAATGCCGAGCGCGTAGATGAAACGGCGCAGCGTCGTCGTCTTGCTGCGCGCGATGGCCTCGACGAGGTTCTGCGCAGACTTCTCGCCCATGCGCTCCAGCGTCATGAGCTGCTCGACCGTGAGCGCGTAGAGCCCAACGACCGACTTCACGAGGCCTGTCTCGACCATCGACTCGCACAGCTTCTCGCCGAGGCCGTCGATGTCCATCGCGGTGCGCGTGGCGAAGTGGCGCAAGCGACCGGCGAGCTTCGCCGGGCACGCGCGGTTGGTGCAGCGCGCGATGATGCCGTCTTCTTCACGGCGCACCTCGCCCTGACACACCGGGCACTGCGTGGGGAACACGTACTCGGGCAGCTCACCTTCTCGCTTGCTGGTGATGACCTTGACGATCTCGGGGATGACGTCGCCCGCGCGCCGCAGAAAGACCCAGTCGCCGACGCGCACGTCCTTGCGACGCAGCTCTGACTCGTTGTGCAGCGTGGCGCGGCTGACGGTGACGCCGCCCACGAAGACGGGCCTCAAGTGCGCGACCGGCGTGATGGCGCCGGTGCGGCCGACCTGCACGTCGATGTTCTCGACGAAGGCCTCCATCTCTTCCGGCGGGAACTTGAAGGCCACGGCCCAGCGCGGCGTCTTCGAGACCTGGCCCAGCCGCAACCGCGCGTCGGTCGAGTCGACCTTCACCACGAGGCCGTCGATCTCGTACGGCAGCCCGTGCCGCTCGCCCAGCAGCTCGTTGTACGCGGCCATCACGCCGTCTTTCCCCTGCACGATCTTCCGTCGTGGGTTTACCGGCAGCCCGAGGCGCTCGAAGGTCTGCAGCTTCTCTTCGTGCGTGTTGAACGTGGCGCCTTCCACGACGCCGATCTCGTAGAGGTAGACGCTCAGCGGGCGCGACGCGGTCATCTTCGTGTCGAGCTGCCGCAGCGAACCGGCGGCCGTGTTGCGCGGGTTGACGTACGGCTCTTCGCCGCGCGCGAGCGCCTGCTCGTTGAGCTTCTTGAAGTCCTTCTTGTTGATGAAGACCTCGCCGCGCACTTCCAGCAACTTCGGCGCGTCGCCCTTCAGCGTGAGCGGCAGGTTGCGAATGGTCTTGAGGTTCTCGGTGACGTCTTCGCCGACGACGCCGTCACCGCGCGTGCTGCCCTGCACGAAGCGGCCGTTCTCGTAGACGAGCTCGATGGCCAGGCCGTCCATCTTGGGCTCGCACACGTAGCTGACGGTCTCGACGCCCAACGACTTCTTCAGGCGGTCGTCGAACTCGGTCAGCTCGGCTTCATCGAACACGTTGCCCAGCGACAGCATCTGCTGGCGGTGCGTGATCTTGGTGAAGCGCTCCAGCACCGCGCCGCCCACGCGCTGCGACGGCGAGTCGGGCGTGAGCAGGTGGGGGTGCGCGGCCTCGATGGCCAGCAGCTCGCGCATCCACCCGTCGTAGGTGGCGTCGGACACTTCGGGCGCGTCGAGCGTGTAGTACTGGTGATTGGCGAGGGCGATCTTCGCCTTGAGTGACGCGAGGGTCTCGGCGGGGCTCACACCGCCGCGTCTACTGCGCTTCCGGCATCGAAATAATGAGGAACTCGACTCTTCGATTGGCTGCGTCGTCGTTGCCGAGCGGTCGGTCGAACCCGTAGCCGCGCGTCGAGAGTCGCGCGCCATCGACCCCGCCACGTTCGATGAGGAACTGCTTCACCGTGTTGGCGCGCGCCAGCGAGAGCTCGCGGTTGTACTCGGCGCCGCCGACGCGGTCGGTGTGACCTTCGATGCGCAGGTGCGTCAGCTCCGGGTGCGCGTTGATGACGCCGGCTACCTGCAACAGCAGCGGGAACGACTGTTCGAGGATCTCCGCCTTGTCGAACGCGAAATAGATGACCTCGGTGATCTCCAGCCGGTCCTTCTTGATGAAGACCTGCTGCGGCTCGTCTTCAGGGCACCCGGCGTTGTTGGCGGGACCGCGCTTGTCCACGCAGTTGTCGAAGACGTCGGCGGTGCCGTCGCCGTCGCGGTCGGGCCACGGGCAGCCAGCGTTGTCGACGTCGCCGGGCTCGCGCGGGCAGTGATCATCGCGGTTCTTCACGCCGTCGTCGTCGCGGTCGAGGTCGGGGCACGCTTCGAGGACGTACGGCGTGCCCGGCGTGCAGTCGGGCCGCCGTTCTCGCCGCACGACGTCGTCTTCAGGCGGCGCGGGGTTCACGAACGCGAGGCCGAACAAGACGCGGCCGCTGAACCCGTTGGGCACCAGCCCGTAGCCGGGCCCGCCGAGCAACGAGAGCTCGATGGGCCGCAGCCGGTAGCGCACGCCGGCCAACACCTCGACGAAGCCGCGCGCGCCGTTGAGCAGCGACAGCGAACCGCGCGTCGTCAGCTCGCCGCCCCAGTGAAGGCCCATGGCCGCGAACGTGAGGCCGCCTTCGAGCTCGACGAGGTTGGCGCCGAAGCGACTGCCGAGCTCCACGCCCATCGCCGCGTCGTTGCCCGAGCGCACACCGGCGCTGATCTTCGCGAGGCCCGTCGGCAACAAGGTGCGAATCGGTTGTTCCGCCTGCTCGAGGCCGGGAATGCCGACGTGGCCTTCGATGGCGAGCCACAGCGGGTCGTCCCATTCAGGCGCGAGCAGACCGACACGCACGCCGGCCCACGGGCGGCCGACGCCTTGCTCGGGCGTCGGGGCAGGGCGCTGCAGCAACATCACCGGCAATTGCGCCATGACCTGCAGTCTGTTGATGGGCGCGAACGCGGCGGTCACGTGCTCGCGCAGCTGCCAGCCCTGGTCGATCGCCAGGTGCGTCTGCAGCGCCACGCGAAAGCGCATGGCGCCCAAGAGCTCGCCGGTGCCGATGACCTGCGAGCGCTCGCCGCCGGGGTTCAGCAGCCAGTGCCCGCTCGCCGAGGTCAGCGCAGGCTGGGCGAGCGACGACAGTGAAGAGAGGACGACGGCGAGAACGGCGCTGCGCACGCCGCGCTTCTATCGGAATTGCGGCCCCGGACGCCGCTCGCGGTGTCGAAGCCACGCTTGGAGCCGCGCGTTTCGCTCTGCATGCGGCGGAGTCGCCGCGTCATGGCTTCGACGCGCGCGTCGAACTGCGCGTCCGCAGCGTCCAGGTCGGCGAGCAACTCGCTGAGCTCCGACATCACTTTGGCGAAGGGGTCGTTGGGCGACACACGGGAGACCCTACGCCCAGCCGGCAGGGCCGAGGCAAATGTGGGGCACCGGATCAGTCGTCCTTGACTTGCCGGAACCCGGCCCCTACCTTGCCTTTCGCTGTCGACGCGGGCGCGCTCAGAGTCGAGCCACCTGCCGGTCTCCTCCAAGCTCCTCCTCGCAGCCAGCAGTTCCGGCAGCCGCTGCGACCCCGATTCCCACATGGCACCGGCCCGTACCTCCAAGTCCTCCGCTGACACGTCCAAGAAGCGCCGCTCCAAGGACGACGACAAGCCGAAGAAGAAGCCGACGCGCCGCGCCAGCGACGACGAGCAGGAGTCTGGCCCCGAGCTCGAAGAGGTGGCCGGCAAGGCCGTCGAGGCGGCCGACAGCGCCGATGAGCGCGACGAGCGCCGTGACGCCGACGAAGAAGGTGCGCCGGCCCCGGCCGCCGCTGTCGGCACGCACGCCGTGCGCGACGACGACCTCCAGGAAGCGCGCATCTCGGGCGAGGCCGCCGTGGCGGAAGCGTCTGAGAGCGACGGCCCTTCCGAGAGCGAAGGCGGCGAGAAGAAGCTTCAGGTGCTCAAGCTCACCGATCTGAAGCGCATGAAGATCACCGAGCTCTCGAAGATGGCCCACAACCTGGGCATCGAGGGCACGCAGGGCCTCAAGAAGCAGGAGCTGCTCGTCGCCATCCTGCAGAACGTCACCGAGAAGCGGTACGAGGTGCAGGCCGAAGGCGTCATGGAGCAGATGAGCGACGGCTACGGCTTCCTGCGCTCGGCCGACTCCGACTACCAGCCCAGCCCCGACGACATCTACGTGTCGCCGTCACAGGTGCGCCGCTTCAACCTGCGCCCGGGTGACACCGTCAGCGGCCCCATTCGCCAGCCGCGTGAAGGCGAGCGCTACTTCGCCCTGCAGCGCGTCGAGAAGATCAACTTCGCCGACCCGTTCAGCGCCGACGTCAAGGAGCGCATCCTCTTTGACAACCTGACGGCGCTGTACCCGACGCAGAAGCTCCACCTCGAGCACGATCAGTCGGACTTCACGACGCGCATCATCGACATGTTCTCGCCCATCGGTCTGGGCCAGCGCTGCCTCATCGTCGCGCCGCCCAAGGCCGGCAAGACCGTGATGCTGCAGAACATCGCGCACGCGATCTCGAAGAATCACCCCGACATCCACCTCATCGTGTTGCTCGTCGACGAGCGCCCCGAAGAAGTGACCGACATGCAGCGCTCGGTGCGCGGCGAGGTCGTCAGCTCGACCTTCGACGAGCCGGCCACGCGCCACGTGCAGGTCGCCGAGATGGTCATCGACAAGGCCAAGCGCCTGGCCGAGCAGAAGAAGCACGTGTGCATCCTGCTCGACTCGATCACGCGTCTGGCGCGCGCCTACAACACGGTCGTGCCGCCGTCGGGCAAGATCCTCTCGGGTGGCGTCGACGCCAACGCGCTGCACCGGCCCAAGCGCTTCTTCGGCGCGGCTCGCAACATCGAAGAGGGCGGCTCGCTCACCATCATCGGCACGGCGCTCATCGACACCGGCAGCCGCATGGACGAGGTCATCTTCGAAGAGTTCAAGGGCACCGGTAACTCGGAGATCGTCCTCGACCGCAAGCTGTTCGAGAAGCGCATCTTCCCGTGCATGGACATCAACAAGTCGGGCACGCGCAAAGAGGAGCTGCTGCTCGGCCCCGCGGACCTCGTGCGCATCACGGCGCTGCGTCAGGTGCTGCACCCGTTCACGCCCATCGACGCGATGGAGTTCGTGCTGAAGCACATGCGCCCGACCAAGAACAACCTCGAGTTCCTCGGCGGCATGAACCGCTGACGCCATGCGCGCGCTGACGCTGATCACCGCGTTGGCGCTCGCCGGCTGCGGCTTCACCATCGACCCCACGCCCGTGCCCAGCGGCCGGGCGTGCACCGGCGACGACGAGTGCGTGCCGGACGGTTGCTGCGGCGAAGGGACGGGCGCGATCCACGTGCTCGACGGCCCTGGCTGCAGCGGCCAGCAGTGCAACGGCCAGTGTCCGACCACGCAGGTGCGGTGCGGTTGCGGCGTGCCCATCTGTCGTGATGCGCGCTGCGTCGTGGCCGTCGCCACCGACCCTCAGTGCGAGTGACACGCCCGGTGGATCGGGCGGGCGCGCTGGGCTACATGCCCCACCCCTGATGACCCGGTTCGCCGCCTGTATTTCCCTGCTGCTCGCGCTGACGGCGTGCCCCACGGTGCGCCCCACGCCTACGCCCGAGACCGACGGCGGCACCGTCGATTTCGTCGGGCGCGCCTGCAACGTCGACGCTGAGTGTGGCTCGCTGCGCTGCGACAAGATTCGTCGCCAGTGCATCTGCCTGTCCGACATGAGCTGCAACACCGACCTCACGGCGGAGCTGCGCTTCTGCAACAACTACACGGGCCTCTGCGTCACCGAGATCACCGGCTGCAAGGGCAACCTCGACTGCGGCCAGGGCGAGTTCTGCGACCCGTCGACGCGCGCGTGCCTGGCGCTCAAGACGTTCTGCCAGCCGTGCGCGCACGATCGTGAGTGTGGCGGTCAGCGCGACAACTGCGTGCTCGACACCACGCTGAACCGGCGCTTCTGCGGCTCGTCGTGCGACGACAACGGCGACTGTCCGCGCGGCGCGACGTGCGTCGACAAGGACGGCAGCAAGCAGTGCTGGCCCGATCGCACGGCCACCGGCGCGGCGGCGACGTGCAACAACTTCGCGGGCTGCGTGCCCGACTCGCTGCGCACCTGCAACACCACGGCGGAGTGCGGCGACGCGTCGCAGCGGTGCGATCCCTCGCAGGGCAAGTGCATCGCGGCCGTGCAGGCGTGCCCGTTCGGCACCGCGTGCGACCCGCGCCTCAAGCTGTGCCTCGCCGAGTGCACGCAAGACGAAGACTGCGGCGACGCGATGATGCGCTGTGTGAACCGCAGCTGCGAGCCCATCAGCGAGTGCACCACCGACGACAACTGCGCGCTCAACAAGAGCTGCGCGATTCCTCCCGGCGGCACCGTGGGCGAGTGCAAGACGTCGTGCGGCTCCGACAGCGAGTGCCCCATCGGCCAGGTCTGCAAGACGAACGGCGCGCGCGCGTCGTGCGGCCCTGGCTGCGCGTCGAACGCCGACTGCGCGCTCGATCAACGCTGCAACGCCACCACGCGGGTCTGTGAAGGCCCGACGGTCAACGGTCAGCGCGTCTGCCAGGGCACCAGCGCCTGCCGCACCTGCGAGGTCTGCGACGGCGTCAACACCGTGTGCCGCGTGGCGACGATGGACTTCCCGCACTGCCTGCCGTGCAGCTCGTCGACCGAGTGCGCCGGCGGTACGTGCGTCGCCGTGACCGGCCAGCAGGTCTGCGCGCGCTTCTGTGGTCCCGGCCAGGCCGAGTGCCCGCAGGGCTTCGCGTGCCTGACGCTGACCACCGGCCAACAGGCCTGCATCCCTTCAGACCGTTCCTGCTCCGGAAAGTGCCCATGATGCGCTCGCTCTCGATCGTCGCTCTCGCTGGTGTCTTGTTGGTCGGCTGTACGCCCGTCGAGCCCACGCGGGAGATCTGCGGTGACGGCCTCGACAACGACGGCAACGGGCTGACGGATTGCGCCGACGCCGACTGCGCGGGGCAGGGCGCGTGCGTGCCGGTGAACTACGGCGAGTGCCCCAAGTGTGGCCAGGTCTGCGAGACGCAGACGGCGTGCGTGGTGAGCTACCCCGACGACCGCCCGTTGCCGATGTGCCTCGACGGGAAGTGCAACGCCAACACGCAGTTCATCCAGCCCAGCGTGCAGCTCGACACCAAGGACAACTGGTCGGGCCTGGCGCTCTCGCCGCAGTCGGCGGCCACGCGCTTCATCAAGAAGAAGGCGCTCGACGGCACCGACGTCACCTGCGCGACGGTGGCGGCCGTGGCGGCTGACCGCAACGCGCCCAGCGCGATCGAGCTGTCGAACAAGTTCAACGTGCAGGGCCTCGACGTGACGCGCGTGACCAACCCGATGCTGGGGCAGGGGATCAACTTCGCGTTCGTCAACACGCAGACCGGCGGCGACTACCTCATCTGGGTCGAGCTCTGGGGCGGGGCGCCGGGCTCGAGCACCAAGATGCCCACGGGTCGTCGTTTCGGTTACGGCTGCTTCGAGGCGGCAGCGCAGGTCGGCGCGGCGCTCGTCGACACCGACAACTGCTCGTCGGCTTCGCTGCCGTTCGGTACGTGCCGGCGCTTCGTGCTGAAGATGCCGCCGCCCGAGATGTGAGCGCTCGTCAGACAGCGAACGCCCTGCTTCAGGCGCTCTCGGGGCTCGTGCCCGGGAGCTTTCGCACTGGCTCCGGACGCAGCCTGTTGGCGGTGGCGCCGGTTCGTCACGGCATCTTCACTGGCTTCACGACGGAGACGTCGTCCGCGGCTCCGGAGCGCTACGTCTGGGCATTCGTTCAGCCGCTGTATTTGTTTCCGCAGCACTTCATCAGTTTTGGTTTTGGTGTCCGGCTGGGTCCTGGCAGCGGCACGACCTGGGACGTCGGTGATGTGGACACGTTGCGCCAGTTTGCGGAACCCATGGTGTCCGCGTTGGTTGCAGCGTCGACACCACGAGGGTTCCTTGAGCACTGGATTGGCCGCCCACTCCTGTTGCCGTCGGCGGTTCAGATCGGGCGCGCGATGACTCTGTTGCGGCTTGGGGACACGAGCGGGCACACGGTTCTGGAGGACTACGTCAAACTGCTCAATCCAGCCGTCCCGTGGCAGCGCACCCAGCGCGCTCAACTTGAACAGTTGCTCGCCTGGGTCGCCGAAGGGCCCGCGGGCATGGCGAAGGTTCAGGCGCAGTTCGACCAGTGGGAACGCGACGCGTGCGTGACGTTGAAGCTTCCGCTCACGTCCACTTGAGCGCGCTGCGTTCGCTCCAGTAGCGCGCGGGCGGCACGGCGAACGCTTCCCAGCCCGTCACCGGCCCAACGTCCCGCGCGCGCAGGTTCGACGTCAGCTGCGCCTGCGTCGTCGCGCCCGACAAGACCACGTCGAGGAACGGCTGCTGCAACGCCACGCCGAGCGCCAACGCGTCGGGCGACACGCCGTGTCGCTGCGCGAGCGCTTTCCACTCAACGAGGTCCCCGCGCGACGACAGCAGGCCGTTCGCCATGCCTTCCTTCGCGATGGTGTGCGCGCCGCGGGCCTTCGCGCGCGCCAACGCCGCGCCGGCTGAAGTCTCGAGCACGTTCCACGTGGCCTGCACCCAGGTGAAGACGCCCGTCTCCATTGCCGCGTCGATGACGTCGGCCTGCCGAGGTCCGGTGACGCTCAGGCCCACCGCGACGCCTTCACCTGCCAACGCCGTCAGCCGGTCCAACACCGCGCGGTCCGTCAGCACGCCGCTCTCCAGCGTCGCCGAGTGCACCTGGTACACGTGAAGCCGGTCGCCCAACAGCGCGCGAGACTCGGCCCACTGCGAGCTCAGGTGCGCCAGCGAGTGATCTTTCACCTCGTGCACCTCGGCGTCGGTCTTCCAACCGGCCGTGTACCGGTAGCCCCACTTTGACGAGACCGTCACGTCGCGGTGTCCGCGCGCCTCGAGCCACGACGCCAGGAACGCCTCGCCGCGGCCGTAGCTGCGCGCCGTGTCGACGTGACGCACGCCGGCGGCGTACGCGGCGTCCAGCATCGCGTGGGCGTGCGCTTCCATCGCGGCGACGTCGGTCGAGGGCAGATCGCTGCCGTGCTGCAACGTCATGTAGCCAGGGCGACCGAGCGCCGCGAGACCGAGTCCGAGAACTGCCATGACTGCATCTGTGCCGCTCGTTCGTTCAACCCGCAAGTACAGATGCGGGGTCGACCGGGCGGTTCAGCTCATTCCTTCGTGAGGATCTCGGCGCCGTCGTCGGTGACGACGATGGTGTGCTCGAACTGCGCGGTGCGCTTGAGGTCCTTGGTGACGGCCGTCCACTCGTCGTCCCAGGTCAGCTCTTCGTGGCTGCCCATGGCGATCATCGGCTCGATGGTGAAGGTCATGCCCTTCTCCATCTTCGTGTTCGAGCGCACGTCGAAGTAGTGGGGGATCTGCAGCGACGTGTGGAACGTCTCGCCGATGCCGTGGCCGCAGTACGCGCGCACCACGCTGTAGCCGTGCGCATGCGCGTGCTGCTCGATGTTGCGGCCGATGTCGTAGATGGGCCGGCCCGGCTTCACCGCCTCGATGCCCTTCATCAGGCACTCGTGGGTGACGCGCACCAGCTGCTTGCTGTCGTCTTCGACGTTGCCCACGAAGAACGTCGCGTTGGTGTCGCCATGCACGCCGTCGAGGAAGATGGTGACGTCGATGTTGACGATGTCGCCGTCTCGCAGCGGCCTGTCATCGGGGATGCCGTGGCAGATGACCTCGTTGACCGACGTGCAGACCGACTTGGGGAAGCCGCGGTAGTTGAGCGGGCTCGGGTAGCCGCCGGCCTTGATGCTGGCCTCGTGCACGAAGGCGTCGATCTCATCGGTGGTGAGGCCCGGCTTCACCAGCGCGCCCGCCTCCCGAAGAATGCGCGCCGCTTCACGACACGCCCGGCGCATGCGCAGCAGTTCGTCGTCGGTGCGCACGTTGCGGCCGCTGCCACGGCTGGGGTTGCCGCTCTGCCAGTAATCGGGCTTGGGAATGGAATCGGGCACCGGGCGGCGCGGCGACAGCTTTCCGGGCTGCACCTTGCTGGCCTCCAGGCGCTTGCGCTCGAGCTTCGCGTAGTCGGCGTCGGCCTCGGCGTGGCACTTCTTGTACTTCTTGCCGCTGCCGCACCAGCACGCGTCGTTGGTCTTGGGCAGCTTGGGAGGCGGCCGGTGCTGCACCGTGGCGGGCGTGAGTTCAGTCGTCACGTGGGGAACCCTCGGAAGAAGTGGCGCTCGGTGTCCGCGAGCACGTCGATGAGGTGGTGGCGCTTCACGCGGCCTTCGGTCGCCTCGGCGAAGCCCATGAGCTGCTCGGCCATGAGGCGGGTGAGGAACAACAACATGGGTTTGTCTTTAGCGCTCAGGCCCGGCGTCAGCCACCGCTGGTTCCGCAGGTAGTCGTCGTACGCGTCGTGCTCGCGGCCGAGGTCGAAGCGCGTCAAGACGAAGGCTTCCCTGTAGAGCTGCGCGGGCGGGCGGGGCGGCTCGTCGCGCAGCACCGCGACTTCACTCGCGTCTTCCAGCCTCGGCGGCCACACGAGCAGCTCGTTGGCGAACAGCTTCGCCACCTCTTCGAGCAGGTGCGTGAGGATGGGCACCGGCTTGCTGCTGAGAATGAGGTCCCACTTCGAGGGCTGCACGCTGCGTTGCTTCTACACCGTCAGGCGCGCGAGGCGCTTGCTGCGCGGCTCTTCGGGGACAGGCAGGTCGTACCCGTGGAACAGCTCCCGGCGGATGTGTTGGTACACCGTGCGGTTGGTGAGCAGCTCGCGGTGCGCCACGTCGGGCACGTCGATGTTGCGCAGGTTCGAGTGATCTTCCGCGTCGTCGAGCACGCACGACGGGTACGCGTTGACGCGATCGGCGCGCGACCAGATGGACGTCAGCTTCACGGCCTGCGGGAACGCGCCGTCCTTGAGCTGCCTGATGAACGGCGACATGGGCGTCAGCTGCCAGATGCTGCGCGAGATGGCGCCGTACGCCGCGATGCCGAAGTACGCGGAGCTGGAGCCGTTGAACGGCGTGCCCAGCGTGATGAGGTTGCGCACGCGTTGGTCGCCGCCGAGGCGCTTCACGTAATACGTGCCGATGAGGCCGCCCTTCGAGTGGCCGACGATCGAGAGCGGACCCATGCCGGGGAAGCGCTCGTAGAGCCGGTCGACCTTCTGGCGCACCTTGTCCGCGAGCTGATCGATGGCGTTGGTGTTGAACAGGTCCTTCCAGCCGCCGAGGTTGATGCTCCAGACGCAGAACTGATCTCGGCGCAGCCGATGCTCGAGGATCTCGAAGCTCTGCCGCGTCGACATGAAGCCGTAGAGCAGCAGCACGGGGCGCGGGCAGTTCGTGAAGTCAGTGCGCCGCACCACCTTGTTCGTGGCGCGATCGAACTCGAAGTAGCCCTTGATGTAGCGCGCGTAGCGCTTGAGTTGACGCACGCGCAGATCGAGAAACGACGACATCGGCTCCCCGGGAAACGAACGGCCGTGGGCGCCAAGTGTAGTGCTGCGTGGCGCGCACCGCGAACTGTCGGCGTGTGGGTGGAGCGCTGCGTCAGGCCTCGGCGGGCAGCTCGACGACGAGCAGCGCGCCGGGCCCGTCGGCGTCGCCCACGGTGACGGTGCCTTCGTGTTGGCGCAGCACCTCGCGGGCGATGGCGAGGCCCAGGCCCGCGCCGCCGGTGCGATCGAGCCGGTGGAACGGGGCGAACACCTGCTCGCGCTCGCTGGGGGGGATGCCGGGGCCGAAGTCGCGCACCGTCAGCCGCCACCAGCGCTCGCGGCGGCCGAGCCGGACCTCGATGGCGGCGCCCGGCGGCCCATACCGCAGCGCGTTGGCGAGCAGGTTGTCGAGGGCCTGGCGCAACGACATGGCGTGCACGCGCGCGGGGGCGGGGCGGGTCAGCGTCACGTCGAGCCATTGGCCGCGGGCCTCGGCGGCGGCGCGCACGGCCTCGGTGGCCTCGTCGACCAGCACGGCGAGGTCTCCTTCGGCGCGGTCCCACCCGCGCTCGGCGGCGGCGCGGTCGAGCAGCGCGGTGGCGAGGTTGGCCAGGCGCTCGACCTCCCCGCGCGCGTCGAGGAGCGCGTCACGCAGCTCGGCCGGCGTGCGCTCGCGGCGGAGCGCGAGATCGAGCGTGGTGCGCATCAACGTCAGCGGCGTGCGGAGCTCGTGCGCGGCGTCACTCAGCAGCCTGTCTTGCGCGCTGCGGGCGGCCAGCACCTGCTCGGTGGCGGCCGCCAGCACGTCGCGCAGCGCGGCGAGTTCATCGTGGCTCTCGTCGGGCGGCGGGGGCTCGTCGAGCTGACCGCGCCGCACCCGCTCGAGGTGCGCCGAGAGCGCGCCCAGCCGCCGCGCGAGCCGCCGGCCCAGCAGCCGCTGCGCCGCCAGCAGCACGAGGCCGGTCGCGAGCACCACCGACAGCGCCACGAGGTTGAACGTGCGCACGCTCTCGTCGACCTGCTCCAACGACGCAGACAGCCGCAGCGCGTAGCGCGCGCCGTCTTCCCGGCGCACCCGCACCACCAGCACGCGGCGGCGACCAGCCTCGTCGCGCGCCGTGCTGAACTCCGAGGGCGGCCCGTCGATGGGCGGGCTGGGCTGAGGCACGTCGAGGTGTGGCAGCGGCGGGAAGTGCGCCATGAGCGCGCCGGCCGCGTCGAACAGCTCGCCCGTCGGCGCGAACGGCCGCACGTCTTCCAGCAGCGGCGACTCGGCCATGTGGAGGTGCGGGCCGTCGGGGCGATCGAAGAGGCTGACCGACTCGGCGGCGCCCTGCGCCAGCAGCGCGCGGTCCATCGACGACTCGAGCGCCGCGCGGAAGGCCTGGCCGGCCAGCAACAGCGCCACCAGCATCACCGCCACCGGCAGCAGCGCGCCCAGCAGCCACAGCCGCGTCGCCAGCTTCACCCGCGCACCACGAGCCGGTAGCCGACGCCGCGCACGGCTTCGATCTGCACCTGCGTGGCGCCGAGGCGCTCGAGCTTCGCGCGGAGGTAGCCGACGTACACGTCGACCACGTTGCCGGTGCCCTCGAAGTCGCCGCCCCAGACCTTCAGCAGCAGCCGGGAGCGCGTCGCGGTGTCGCCGCCGAGCGCGCGCAGCTCCAGCAGCAGCGCGTACTCGCGGCCCGTCAACGCCACCTCGACGTCGCCGCGCCGCAGCACGCGCCGCCGTGCGTCGAGCTGCAGGTCGCCCAGCCCGGTCGTGCCCTCGACGGGGGCGCCGCGGCGGTCGAGCGCCTCGAGGCGCGCCAGCAGCTCTTCGAAGGCGAAGGGCTTGACCAGGTAGTCGTCAGCGCCGGCCCGCAGCCCCGTCACCTTTTCGCCGGTGGTGCCGCGCGCCGTCAGCAGCAGCACCGGGGTGCGCAGCCCGCGCTGTCTCCACGCACGCAGCACCGAGACGCCGTCACCGTCGGGCAGGCTCCAGTCGAGCAACACCACGTCGTAGGGCACCTCGAGCGCCTGCGCCTCGGCGGCCTCGGCGGTGCCGCACACGTCGACCTGGTGGCCCTCTTCGGCCAGGCCGCGCTGGAGCATCCGCGCCATCCTGGGCTCGTCTTCGACGACGAGGAGTCGCATCACGCGCATGATGGCTCAGCGTCGCTTCGTGAAGAAGCGGTAGAGGCTGGGGAGCACGATCAACGTCAGCACCGTCGACGACACCAGGCCGCCGACCACCACGGTGGCCAGCGGGCGCTGCACCTCGGCGCCCACGCCGGTCGCCAGCATCATCGGCACGAAGCCCAGCGTCGCCACCAGCGCCGTCATCAGCACCGGGCGCACGCGGCCATGGGCGGCCTCCAACGCGGCCTCGGCCGGGGCGCGGCCGTCGGCCTCGAGCTCCAGCACCCGCGCCAGCAACACCACGCCGTTGAGCACCGCGATGCCGGCCAGCGCGATGAAGCCGATGGCCGCTGGCAGCGACACCGGCAGCCCGCGCACGCCGAGCGCCACCAGCCCGCCGACCGCCGCGAAGGGCACGTGGCTGAAGATGACCGCGACCGCGCGCGGGCTGCGGAACGCCGCGAGCAACACGCCGACGATGAGCACCAGCACGAGCGGGATGACGACCGACAGCCGCCGCGTCGCCGCGCGCAGCGACTCGTACTGACCGCCCCACTCGAGGCGCACGCCCGGCGGCAACGGCAGCGAGCGCTGCACCAGCGCCTGGGCCTGCTCGACGACGGTGCCGAGGTCTGCGCCGCGCACGTTGAAGCCGACGAGCAGGCGGCGCGCGCCGTTGCGCCGGTTCACCTGGCCGGGCGCGGTCTCGTGCACGACGTCGGCCACGCGTGAGATCGGCACGAGGCCTCCGCCGGGCGTCGGCAGCGGCGTGGCCTCGAGCGACTGGGCGTCAGGCGCGCCCGCCAGCTTGAGGGTGATGGGCACGCGCACGATGCCGCGGTAGGTGAAGCCGACCTCGTTGCCCTGGCGCAGCGCCGAGACCGCGCTCAGCAGCTCACCCGCCTCGAGGCCGTAGCTTGCGGCGTCGAGCGCGCGCGGCCGCACGGTGATGAGCGGCACGGCCGGCGGCGCCAGCACGCGCACGTCCTGCGCGCCCGGCAGCGCGGTGAGCGCGTCGCGCAGCTGTTCTGCCACGTGGCCGATCTCGGTGAGGTCTTCGCCGTAGACGCTGACGGCCACGTCGGTGACCGAGCCGCCCAGCAGCTCGTTGAAGCGCATCTGGATGGGCTGCGTGAAGGCGCGCTCGAGGCCCGGCTGCGCGCGCTCGATGGCGGCGTCGAGCTCGGCGATCAACGCGTCGAGCGTCAGGCCCTTTCTCCACGCGTCGCGCGGCGCGAGCTGGATGAAGACGTCGGCCTGCTCGAGGCCCATGAGGTCGGTGGCCACCGCCGGGCTGCCGATGCGCGAGACGACCTGGCGCACCTCCGGGGCCGCGTCGCGTAGCGCCGCTTCGAGCCGCAGGCCGTCGGTGACGCTCTGCGCCAGCGAGATGTCGGGGCGCCGGGCGTTCTGCAGCACGAGATCGCCTTCGTTCAGCTGCGGGGTGAACTCGGTGCCCAGCTTCGAGAGGAGCGCGCCGCCTGCCACCAGCCCGAGCGCCGCGAGGCCCGCCACCAGCGCCGGGCGCGACGCCCACCACGACAGCACCGGCGGGTAGACGCGCTCGATGAGGCGCACGAGGAACGGCTCGCGCGCCGGTACGTCGCGCGCGCGCAGCAGCAGCGCCGCGGCCGCCGGCACGAAGGTGAGCGACAGCACCAGCGAGGCCGCCAGCGCGAACACCACCGTCAGCGCCATCGGGCGGAACAGCTTGCCGTCGGCGCCGGTCAGCGCCAGCACCGGCACGTAGACCAGCAGGATGATGAGCACCGAGAAGAAGACCGGCCGGCCGACGCGGCCCGCGGTGTCGCGCACCGCGCCGCGCAGCTCGTCGCGGGTGAGCGCCAGCAGCCGATCACGGGGCAGGGCGCCCAGCACGTGGAACAGGCTCTCGACCATCACCACCGCGCCGTCGACCAGCAGCCCGAAGTCGACGGCGCCCAGCGACATCAGGTTGCCGGGCACGCCCAGCGCCGTCATCACCGCCGTCGCGAAGAGCATCGAGAGGGGAATCGCCGACGCCACCAGCAGGCCGGCGCGGAGGTTCCCCAGCATCAGGAGGAGCACCAACATGACCAGCAGCCCGCCCTCGAGCAGGTTCTTCCCCACCGTCTTGAGCGTGCCCTTCACCAGCACGCTGCGATCGTAGACAGGGTCGACGCGCACGTCGGCGGGCAGCGCGGCGCTCACGCGCACCATGGCGTCGTCGATGGCGCCCACCACCGAGAGCGCGTTGGCGCCGCGCAGCATCTGCACCATCACGTAGACCACCTCGCCGCGGCCGTTCTGCGTCGCCGAGCCGATGCGCACCAGCTCGCCTTCGCTCACGGTGGCGACGTCGTTGACGCGGGTGACGCGCGGCGCGCCGGGGGCGTCGGTCTCGCTGCGCACCGCGGCGTAGCCGAGGTCTGCCGGCTCGACCGGCAACGCGTGGCCGCGCAGCAGCACCTGCCCGGCGCCGTGCGGCAAGGCCGCGCCCGCCGCGGTGCCCGTCGACGCCTCGAGCGCGTCGCCCAGCTGCTGCAGCGTGAGGCCGCGCTGCGCCAGCCGCGTGGCGTCGGCCACCACGTCGAAGGTGCGCTGCGCGCCGCCCCACGAGTTGACCTCGACGACCCCCGGCGCCGTCTTCAGCAGCGGCGCGACCTGCAGCTGCACCAGCTCCTGCAGCTCGGCCAGCGAGCGGGCCTCGGAGCGCAGGGTGAAATGGAAGACCTCGCCGAGCCCGCCCGTCACCGGGCCCAGCTCGACGCCGTGCACCGACGGCGGCAGGGACAAGGTCGCGAGGCGCTCGGTCACCAGTTGGCGCGCGAGGTACACCGGCACGTCGTCTTCGAAGACGAGCGTCACCGCGCCCAGCCCATAGCGGGCGATGCTGCGCTGCTCTTCGAGGCCGGGCGCGCCGCCGGTCGCCACCTCGATGGGGCGGATGACGAGGCGCTCCAGCTCTTCAGGCGTGAGGCCCGGGGCGTTGGCCAGCACCAGGACCTGGTTGTTCGTGAGGTCGGGCAGCGCGTCGAGCTCGAGGCGCGAGGCGACGACTCCGGCGACCGCGGCCAGCGCGAGCGTGGCCACCACCACCGCCCGCGCGTGATCGACCGACGCTTCGACGAGGCTGCGGATCACCGGGGCGACTCCACGGCGACCTCGTCACCTGCGCGCAGCGCGCCGTCGACGCGGCACGCCTCACCTTCGCAGCCGCGCACCGTCACCCGCGTCACGCCCTGGCGCGTGCGCACGGTGGCGCCGTCGCCGTCGCGGGCGATGGCCGTGGCGGGCACCACGAAGCCCGTCGGCCCTACCGCGTCGTCGGCCACCACGCGGCCCAGCGCGCCCGCGGTGAGCGCCGCGTCGCCGTCGGGCTCGAACCACGCCACGTACGCGCCGTCGCGCAGGTCGGCCGTCGGCGCGCGCGAGACGAGCCGCAGCGCCGTCGCGCCGCCCGCACCGTCGATGAAGCGCCACGCCGCGTCGGGCACCGGGCGCTGCAGGCGGGCCTCGACGCGCACCGGCCCGACGCCTGCGATGGCGACGAGCGGCCCGGCTGGGGGGTCGCGGCTCTCGCCGGGCACCGCGCTCACCCGGGTGACGACGCCCGCCAGCGGCGCGCGCAGCGACCACGCGCCGGTGCCGTCGAGCAACCGGCGCGCCTCGCCTTCTCGCGCGCCGGCCGACAGCAGCACCGCGCGCGCGGCCTCGGCGTCGGCTCTCGCTTCGGCCACCCGCGCGGTGGCCTCTGAGACCTCGACGCCGCGGGCCAGGCCGTCGGTGCGCAGCGCCGTCAGCAGCGCCGCGCGCTCCGTCCACGCGGCGAGGCGGGTGCGCGCACCCTCGGACCGACCGGCGGCGTCGAGCAGCTCGGGCATCAGCACGTCGACGAGCGGCGCGCCGGCGTCGACGACGTCACCTTCGCGCACGCGCACCCGCAGCACCGTGGCGCGAAACGGCGGCGTCACCACCGCCGATGATGACGGCCCGGCGACGACGCGCGCGGGGCCCTCGAGGGCGGCGCCCGACGGCGCGGCCTCCACCGTCGCCCACGTCGCCTCGGGCGCCGGCGGCGGGGCGGTGGTGGGGCCGTCGCACGCGGCGACGAGGCACAGCGTGGGCACGACGAGCCAGCGCTTCATGGCGAACTCCCTGCGGCGCGCTGCAGCTCGCGCGCGTGGTGGCGGGCCTCGAGCACGTTGGCGCGGGCCATCAGCACGGCGACGCGCGCGGCGACGGCCTGGCGCCGCAGCAACGTCACCTCCAACAAGGTCGCCTCGCCCTGCTCGTAGCGGCGCGTCTCGAGCGCGGCAGCCTCGTCGGCGGCGGGCAGCTGGGCGCGCTCGGTCACCTCGAGCACTTCCTCGGTGTGCTCGAGCTCATGCAGCATGCGCTGCCAGTCGGCGCCGGCGCTGCGCGTGGCCTGCAGCAGCGCGCCTTCGAGCGCCCGGCCGTAGGCCCGGTGCACCGCCTGTTCCCGCTGGCCGCGCTCGAAGGCGGGCAGCGTGAAGCCCAGGCCCGCATAGCCGACCCACTGGCCTTGCCACTCGTGGCCGAACTGCAGCGACACGCTCAGCTGCGAGGCCCACTGCGCGACGACCTCTTCGTGCCGCAGCAGCTCGAGCTGGCGCTCGCCTTCCAGCAGCCGCACATGGGGCAGGCGCGCCGCGTCGGGGGCCGTGGCCGGTGGCGCTGGGAACTCTGGCAGCGCGTCGGCGACGTCGGGCAGCGCGGCGAGGCCGAGCAGCGTGGCGAGGCGGCTGCGCGCTTCGATGGCGCGGTCTTCCCAGTCGAGCTCGACCAACTTGAGCTCGGCGTCGAAGGTGCGCGCCGTGGCCAGCTCTACGCGCGTCGCGGCGGCGGCGGCGACGGCGCGCTGCAGGCGCTCGATCAACCCGCGCACGGTCTCGCGTTCGGCGCGCAGCGCGTCGGTCGCCAGGCGGGCCACCCACGCGTCGAGCCACGCGCGCGCCACCTCGCTGCGCGCCGCCCGCCGCTGCGCCTCGAGCTGCACCGCGCTGACGTCGGCCTCTTGCGCGGCGACGGCGCGCCGCTTCACGCCCAGGCCGCCGAGGTTGAACGACTGCGACACGGCCACGAAGCCCTCGGGGCCGGTCGGCTGGGACGGCAGCGTGCGGAACCCGGGCTGCAGCGTGAGCTGGGGGTTGCTGGTGAGCGGCCCGAGGGCGCTCAGGCCGCGGCGGCGCTCGTCGGTCGCGGCGCGGCCGGCGACCAAACCGGGCGCGTCATCGACGAGGGCCAGCGCGGCGTCGAAGCCGAGCGGGCTCGTGGTCAGCAACAGCGCGGTGAGCGACGACAACACGCCGGCCCGTGTACGGGCCGGCGCGCCGCGCTGCTTGAGAGCCCGATGAGAGAGTTCTCATCAACCGGTCGTGCGGCAGAGCACGAACCAGTTGTCGAGCTGCTTGCCGTCGCGCGACGCGCGGCCGATGGATACGTGCTTCGACACGCCGCGCACCAGGTCCTTCGTGCGGTTGTAGACGAAGAACGACAGGCGGCTCGAGTTGGCCAGCACGCGCGGCCCGCCCGTCAGCGGGCGCGGCGGCAGCTGCGTGTAGTCGACCAGCACCTCGTCGCCCTGCTGCACCACCACGAAGTAGCCGGGGCCCACCGCGGCGGTGACGAAGCCCGAGGTGCGGTTGAAGCCCCAGCGCTCGGTGGTCGCGCGCGCGGCGTCGTCGGGCACCGCGAAGAGCTTGGCGAAGCGCGAGAAGGTCGGCAGCGAGTTGCGGCCCTCGTGGGCGACGCCGTGGAGCGCCGTGGCGGTGGGCGGCGCGAGCTCGTCGAGCGTGAAGCGGCGGGCGCCCTGCACCACGTCGAACAGCCGCGCCTGCCGGCGGCCGTCGAGCGCCAACGTCTGGCGCAGGCGCTCGGGGTCACTCAGCGCGTCGAGGTGGGCGGCGAGGGCGGCGGGCGTGACGTTGGGGTCGTCCAACAGGGCAGAAAACGACATGGCCGCGCGCCGTACCACTTCGGGCTCGACTTCGGGGGGCCACTGTCGCAACGCTTGCCCGCTGATGAGCTTCGAAGAGCCGGTGACGATGGACCTGCGCCGCAGCGTCCTGGTGGTGGCGCATGGACCGTTGGGGCGCGCGCTGGAGGCGCAGTTCCACGAGGAGGGCTTCAACGTCGAGCTCGTGGAGGACCCGGACGCCGTGGTCGCGCGCGTGCGTGACGCCAGGCCGGACCTCGTCGTCATCGAAGAGTCGCTGCCCGGGCGCTCCGGGCGTCAGGTCGTGCTCGCGTTGCGCGCCAACGGCGACACTTTCAAGACGCCCATCGTGGGCGTGCTGCGCGACTTGAGCGTGCTGCACACCCTGCAGTGGATGCGCGTCGGCGCCACCGACCTCTGGCAGTTCCCGTTCACCCGTGAGGTGCCGTCGCGCGCGCGCGAGCTGATCGACGAGTGCGATCGCTCGCAGGTGCAGCTCGGCCTCATGAAGACGCGCGTGCTGGCGTGGGTCGGCCGCGCGCGGCTCACCGGCACCGTCACGTCGTACATGGGCACGCCCTTCGAGGGCCGCGCGACGTTTCGTGAAGGCGAGCTCAGCTCGGCGCAGTTCGGCCTGTTCAAGGGTGAGAAGGCGCTCGCGCAGATGCTCGAGCTCGACGACGCGCCCATGCAGTGGGACGCCGGCGAGTCGCAGCCGGCCGTCAAGGCGGTGGCGCCCGCGGGCTACAAGGCGCGCGTGCTGGTGGTCGAAGACGAGCCGACGCTGCAGCGCCTGTTGGTGCGGCACCTCGAGAACGCCGGCTACCACGTCGAGGCCGTCGGCGACGGCGAGCAGGCCCTCCACCTGGCGCCACAGAAGCCGTGGGACGTGATGGTGGTCGACTTCGATCTGCCGCGCCTCGACGGCTGGGGGTTGCTGCGCGCGCTGCGCGCCGACGTCGTGCTGCGCGAGATCGCCGTCACGGTGCTGTCGGCGCACGAAGACGCCGTGCAGACGCTGAAGGTCGCGCGCGCCGGCGCCCGCGCGTACCTGCACAAGACGGGTCGCTCGAAGGAGATCCTCGACACCGTCAGCCTGCTCGCCACGCCGCGCGCGAAGCTCTGGAACTCGTTGGCCCGTCGTTCTGAGACGCAGGTCGAGCTGCGCAGCGTCGGCGCGGCCTGGCTGCTGCGCGCGCTCGCAGAGCTCGATTGTCAGGGCCGGTTGGAGCTCGAAGACGAGCTCGGCCGCTACGAAGTGACGGTGTCGCAGGGCCATCTGGTCGAGGCCGTCGCGCAGACCGGCAGCCTTCGCGTCACCGGTCACATCGCGCTCGAAGCCATCCTCGTGAGCCGCGGCGAAGGGCGCTTCGTGTTCTCTGAGCTCGAGCCGCCGCCCAACGCCCGCTGGCTCTACGAGCAGCTCGACGAGACGTGCGATCTGCTGCGTCGCGAAGAAGCCGCGCGGCTCAAGACGGCGCTCGGCCACCCTGGCAGCCTCGTGCTGAACGACGAGCTCGCCGGGCTCTTCGCGTCGGTGGCCACCGTCGATCAGCTGCGGGTGCTCGACGCCGTGCGCGCGGCGCCGGCTGATGTCGACAGCCTCGCGGCCACCACCGGCTTGTCGCCGGGCGACGTCGAGCAGGCGCTGGCGACGCTGCTGCGCCGCGGCGTGTTGACGCAATAAATACGTAATTACAAGTACTTGCAGGCTTCTTGGTTGAACTGCTTGCGCGTAGACCAGGCGGTCTGTAGCTTGGTGTGGACCATCTGGTCTACGTCATGCCGCGACCCCGTTACGAGAACCTGGAAGCAGACAAGAAGCAGCGGTTGCTGGACGCTGCGACGCGCGAGTTCGGCCAGCACGGCTACGAGCTGGCGTCGATCAACCGCATCCTCGACGAGGCCGGCTTCTCGAAGGGCTCGTTCTATTACTACTTCGACGACAAGCTCGATCTCGCGGCGACCACCATGCTGCACGCTGGCGGCCCGCTCATGCGGCTCGGCGACATCCACATGCCGGCGACGATCGCGGAGTTCTGGGTCGAGCTGCGGCGCATCTCGTACGAGCGGCTCAAGAACCTCGAGACCCGCCGCGTCGAGTTCGACTGCCTCTCGCGCCTCGGCGCGGCGATGGCGAAGAACCCGGAGCTGATGGCGCGCGTGATGCCGGTGTTCGGCCCGGCGCGCGTGAAGATGATGGAGTTCCTGCAGCGCGGTCAGCAGCTGGGCGCGCTGCGCAGCGATCTCCCCGTGCCGACCTACGTCGCGATGCTCGAAGCGGCGAAGACGAGCGCGTTCTCAACGATGTTCCCCGAAGACCGGACGCTGTCCGACGCTGAGCTCGAGTCGTTCACCGACTTCATGCTCGACCTCGCGCAGCGCATCGGCGCACCCGTGAAAGGCGAGCAGCCATGATCACCTCGTTGTTGGTGTTGTCACTCCTGACGGCGTCAGAAGGCGCTCCGGCCGATCTCCCGGCGTGCCCGAGCGACGCCGAGAAGCCCGAGATCGCGCCGCTCATCACGCGCACCGAGCGCGTCATGGACGGCAAGTCGTCGGTCGCCGTCATGAAGATGGCCATCAAGACGCCGTCGTTCGAGCGCACGGTGAAGATGAAGGTCTGGTCGAAGGGCCGTGACTACGCGCTGGTGCAGGTCCTCGAAGGCGGCGCGCGCGACACCGGCATGATGACGCTCAAGCGCGAGAAGCAGCTGTGGAACTACCTGCCGCAGGCGGGCCGCGTGATGAAGCTGCCGTCGGGGATGATGGGCGACAGCTGGATGGGCTCCGATTTCACGAACGACGATCTCGTGAAGGGCTCGTCGCTCGCGGCTGACTTCGAGGCGCGCGTCGACAAGACCGGCGAGCACGACGGCCGCAAGGCCTGGTTCATCACCCTGACGCCGAAACCGAGCGCCACCGTGGTCTGGGGCCGCGTCGAGCTCGTGCTCGATCGCGAGAGCTGCCTGCCGTTGGAACAGCGCTTCTTCGACGAAGACGGGAAGCTCGCGCGCCGCATGGCCTTCGCCGATCTCAAGAAGGTCGGCTGGCGTACCTACCCGATGAAGCTGACCGTGACGCCCGCCGAGACCGGGCGACAGACGGCCATCACCTACGAGTCGATCGAGCTCGACGGCGACATCGCTGACGACACGTTCAGCCTGCGGCGCCTGCAGTCCGGAAAGGACTGACCCATGTTGATCGCAATGGCGTGGAGGAACGTCTGGCGCAACGCGCGCCGGTCGATCATCACCATGACGGCGCTCGGCGTCGGCGTGGCCGGCATCGTGGGGCTCTACAGCTACCGCGAGGTCGCCAACCAATACATCGTGCGCGACGTCACCACCGGCCTCATGGGCCACCTGCAGGTGCACGGCCTCGGCTACCAGGACGCGCCGTCGCTCAGCACCGTGGTGCCGCACGCGCAGCAGGTCGAGGCGCGCGTGCTGGGTGCCTTGCCCGGCGCGAAGGCTGAACGACGCGTGCTGGGCGCGGGCCTCGCTGGCTCTGGAGACCGCTCGGCGCCCGCCACCGTGCTGGGCGTGGAGATCGGCAACAGCAGCCTCTACACGCTGGTCAGCGGCGACGACGTGAAGGACGCCCACGACGTGCTCGTGGGCCGCGAGCTGGCGGTCGAGCTGGGGCTCAAGCCCGGCGGCGAGCTGGTGCTGGTGAGCCAGGCGACCGACGGCTCGGTGGCGAACGATCGCTACAAGGTCAGCGGCACTTTCACGTCGAGCAGCGCCGAGATGGACGCGTCGGCCGTGGTGCTGTCGCTCGCCGCCGCGCAGGACTTCTTCGGCCTCGACGACGGCGTGCATCAGATCGTGGTGCGCCTGCCCGTCGATCGCGAAGACGTCTCGCCGGAAGTGAACGCCGCGCGCGCCGCGCTCGATCTCAAGACGCTCGAGGCGCTCTCGTGGAGCGAGATGCTCCCCGAGATGAAGGCTTCGATGGACTCGAAGCGAAAGAGCCAGGGCGTGATGGACTTCGTCATCTTCCTCATCGTCGGGCTGGGCGTCTTCAACGCGATGACGATGTCGGTCTTCGAGCGCACGCGGGAGTTCGGCGTATTGGCGTCGCTCGGTACGCCGCCGCGACGGCTGCTGGCAATGGTGCTCTTCGAGGCGCTCTGGCAGGGCGTCATCGCTTTCGCGCTCGGCGTCGGCCTCTCGGCCGCGGTGCTCTACGGCATCGGCGAGGTCGACCTCTCGAACATCGCGCAGGGCGACGTCTTCGGCGTGCGCATGCCCACGAAGCTGATGTTGGGGCTCGACTGGCGCTCGCTGCAGGGCGCGGCGGCCACGGCGTTCTTTACGTCGATGCTGGGCGCGCTCTTGCCTGCGCTGCGCGCCGCGCGACTCAACCCCGTTGAAGCGCTGAGGCACACATGAGCGCCGCACTCTCACTTGGCTGGCGCAACATCTGGCGCAACCGCCGTCGCACCATCATCAGCATGACGGCCATCGGCGTCGGGCTGCTCCTCGTCATTTTCTATTCCGGCATGGTGGGCGGCATGTTGGGCGACGCGAAGAACCAGCTCGACAACGGTGGCCTCGGCCACGTCGAGGTGTTCGCGAAGGACTTCCGCCCCCGCCGCGACGTGACGCGCTTCATGGCGGGCGACGCCGATTGGCGCGCGAAGCTCGAGCTGCCTGCAGGCGCAGAAGCCGGCACGCGGGTGCTGGCGCGCGGGCTGGCGACGAGCGCGCGCGGCAACGAGCCGGTGCAGGTCATCGGCGCAGAGTGGAGCCAGGAGCCGTCACTCTCTGCGCACCTGCGCGTCTTGCCGCAGGGCGAGCTGCCGAAGGCCGACGACTCGCGCGGTGTGGTGGTGGGCGAGCAGCTGGCAGAGCGGCTCGGCCTCAAGCTCGGCTCGAAGGTGCGGTTGATGGTGCAGCGCGCCGACGGCGAGATGGGCGCCGACCTGTTCCGCGTGCGAGGCATCTTCCATTCCATCGCGCCGGCCATCGGGCAGCGGCAGGTGTACGTGTCGCAAGACGCCGCGCGCGGCCTGGTGGGCATGGAGGCGGGTTCGCACCAGCTCGTCATTCAGCTGAACGATCCCGAAGGGGCCGACGCGCTCGCCTCGGAGCTGCAGGCGTCGCTGGGCGAGGGCTACGAGGTCAAGTCGTGGGGCGAGCTGTTGCCGGTGCTCAAGCGCATGGACGCGCTCACCAACAACGTCGTCTTCGCGCTCGCGTTCTTCGTCTACGTGCTGGTCGGCCTCGGCGTCTTGAACACCATGCTGATGTCGGTGCTCGAGCGCACACGCGAGTTCGGCGTGCTGATGTCGTTGGGCACGAGGCCGTCGCGCATCATGAAGGTCGTGCTGGCCGAGTCGTTCTGGATCGGCACGCTGAGCGTGGTGCTGGGCGCGTCGTTGGGCGCGCTGCTGTCCTGGTACTTCTCGCAGAACGGCTTGCAGCTCGGCGGGGCCGGCGAGTCGATTCAGCTCGAAGGCGTCACCATCTCGAAGCTCGTGAAGACGCGCTTCGTTTGGGCCGATGTCCTCAAGGCTGCGGGCTTCGTCTACGCGATGTCGCTCGTCGTCGGCCTCTACCCCGCGTCACGCATCACGAAGCTGCAGCCCGCTGAAGCGCTGCGCCGTGTCTGAACCTCAAGAGAACAGGAGCCACACCATGGCCGTCGTCGAAGTCGAGAACGTCAGTCGCGTGTACGAAGAGAAGGGGCAGCTGCCCGCGCCCGCGCTGCGAGGCGTCTCATTGAAGGTCGAGAAGGGTGAGTTCATGGCGCTGTCGGGGCCCAGCGGCTCGGGCAAGACGACGCTGCTCAACCTCATCGGCGGGTTGGACCGGGTGTCGTCGGGCGAGATCCGCATCGACGGTCAGGCGCTCTCGACGCTGTCGCGGCAGCAGCTGGCCGACCTGCGGCGCGATCGCATCGGGTACGTCTTTCAGGCCTACAACCTGGTGCCGGTGCTGACCGCCGCCGAGAACGCGGCGTACGTGCTCGAGCTGCGCGGCATGCCGGCGGCGCAGCGGCGCGAGAAGGTGAAGGCGCTGTTCGAGCGCATCGGGCTCGGCGCGCACCTCGACTCGAAGCCGCTGAAGATGAGCGGTGGTCAGCAGCAGCGCGTGGCCGTCGCGCGCGCCATCGTCGCGGAGCCCGCGGTCATCCTCGCTGACGAGCCCACAGCGAACCTCGATCAGGCGACGGGCGCGGCCCTGATGGACCTCATGCGCGAGCTGAACCAGGAACGGGGCATCACGTTCATCTTCTCGACGCACGACCCCATGGTGCTCGAGCGCGCGGACCGCGTGGTGAAGCTGATCGACGGTCAGGTCGTGGACCATGCGACTGGCAAGACTTGAGCTGTTGGTGGTGCTGTGCGCTGCGGGCTCGTCGTTCGCCGCGGAGGTCGCCAACGACGGCAACGGTGCGCGGCTCGACGTCAGCGGCTTCTACAAGACGCTGCTGTCGGGCGTGGTGCTGAACCCCGACTCGGTCTCGCTGGCGCGCACGCAGGCGCGGCTGTTCGAAGAAGCGCAGGCGCTGGCGCCACCGGGCGTCGAGCTCCCGCTGATTCCGCCGCTGCCCGACGCGGGGTTCCTCAACGCGCACATCTTCCGCGTGGCGTCGAAGTTCCGGTTCGCTGATCGGTTTCAGTTCGACGCCGCGTGGCAGCTGCAGCTCTCGGTGGCGTCGGACCCTGTGCTGGCCGCGGGCTCGTCGCTGAGCGGAACCGTCGGCGGTACCGGTGCGGGCGCGCAACGGCGCATCGTCGAGCTGGCCGGCACGTTGGGGCAGAGCGGCGGCTGGCGCGTCGACCACAACCTCGACCGGCTCGCCGTGAAGGTCGCGCTGCCGTTCGGCGACCTCACGGTCGGCCGGCAGGTCTTGTCGTGGGGCACCGGGCGCATCTGGAACCCGACCGACGTGCTGTCTCCGTTCCCGCCCACCGTCATCGATCGCGAGGTGCGACGTGGCTTCGACGCCGTGCGGTTGGCCGTGGCGCTCGGCGACGTCACGCAGTTGGACCTGCTCTACCTGCCGCAGCTCAAGGCCGAAGATCAGGGCGGCGTCGCGCGGTTTCAGACGAACACGCTCGATTGGGACTGGTCGATCTCGCTCGGCAAGTACGTGCGCGATCTCGTCATCGGGGCCGACATCGTTGGCGACATCGGGCCCATCAGCGTGCACGCGGAAGGCGCGTACACCGTCGAGCTGCTCGGCCTCAACACGGGCAGCGTGCGCGTGGGTGAGCACTTCTTTCGCGGCGTCGTCGGCGCCGAGGCGCGGCCGCACGAGAAGCTGCTGGTGATGCTCGAGTACTCGTACAACGGCTTCGGGACGACCGACCCGGCGCAGTACGCGCGCGTTCTGTCTTCGGCGCGTGTCTTGCGCGGAGAGATCTTCGGAGCGGGGCGGCATCAAGCGGCGGTGGCGGCGAACTTCCTCGCGACTGATCAGCTTACGGCGTCGCTCTCGGTGCTCACCAACCTCACCGATCCAAGCGCGATGGTGATTCCGTCACTCGAGTACTCGATGACGCAGACGGTGCTCGTGCGTGCGGGCGCGTACCTGCCCATCGGCGCGTCGCCCGATGCGCGGCGGTTCGACGGTCTCACCGGGCGAGATGTGCTCGCGAACTCAGAGGGGTTCCAACAGGCCGTGGCGTCGCGTGGGCTTCGCACTGAGTACGGCGCGTCGTCGTTCGGTGGGTTTGTTCAGGTCGGTTTGTACGTGCCGTGATTCGTGGCACCTCACCTTGTCTCGATTGACCGACACGGCAGGTCGTGGTCTTCGCGTCTCGCCGTGGAAGACCTGCTCGACGATCTCAACCCGCCGCAACGCGACGCCGTGCTGCACGAGCGCGGCCCGCTGCTGGTGCTCGCTGGCGCCGGCTCAGGCAAGACGCGCGTCATCACCCGTCGCATCGCGTCGCTCGTGCGCGACCGTCACGTGCCGGCCTACCGCATCCTCGCGGTGACCTTCACCAACAAGGCCGCGCGCGAGATGCGCGAGCGCCTCGAACACCTGCTGGGCCCCGCGGCGCAGGGGCTCACCGTCAGCACCTTCCACTCGGCGTCGGCGCTCATCTTGCGGCGCGAGGCCGAGAACGTCGGCCTCGATCGCAGCTTCGTCATCTACGACGACGGCGATCAGATGCAGGTCGTGCGCCGCGCCATTCGCGACTCGGGCATCGACGTCGCCAGCGTCACGCCGCGCGAGATCCTCTCGAAGATCGACGGCGAGAAGAACCAGGGCCGCTTGCCTGACGACATGGTCGTCGGTGACGACCCCAAGCGGCAGGTGCTGCAGCGCGTGTACCGGAAGTACCAGTCGATGCTGCGCGCGGCGAACGCCGTCGACTTCGGCGATCTGTTGCTGCTGCTCGTGCACCTGCTCAAGCACAACGAGAACGTGCGCCAGCACTACCAGCGCCGCTTCCACCACGTGCTGGTCGACGAGTTCCAGGACACCAACCCGGTGCAGTACGAGCTGCTGAAGCTCCTCGCGCCGCCCAACGGCCAATACCCCGCGAACCTCGTGGTGGTCGGCGACGACGACCAGAGCATCTACCGATGGCGCGGCGCGGAGGTCGACAACATCCTCGGCTTCCCGCGCGAGTACCCCGGCGCGAAGGTGGTGAAGCTCGAGCAGAACTACCGCAGCGATCAGACGATCCTCGAAGCGGCGCACGCGGTCATCTCGAAGAACCGCCGCCGCATGGACAAGAAGCTGTGGAGCTCGCGAGCCAAGGGTGAGCCGCTCGGCCTCATCATCGCGCGCGACGAGCGCAGTGAAGCGCAAGACGTGGCCGCGCAGATTCACGATCTGCGGCGCGACGGCATCACTGACTACGATCAGATGGCCGTCTTCTTCCGCACCAACGCGCAGAGCCGCGTCATCGAAGAGACGTTCCGTCTGCTGCGCGTGCCGTACGTGCTCGTCTCGGGCCGCAGCTTCTACGAGCGCGCGGAAGTGAAAGACGCCGCGAGCTACCTGCGGTTGATGGTGAACCCGCGGTCTGACGCCGACTTCGAGCGCGTGGTGAACGTGCCCGCCCGCGGCATCGGTGACACCACGCTGGACCGCCTGCGTGAGCACGCCGCCGCCAGTGGCACCTCGCTCTACGAGACCATCGCCGAGCCTGAACAGGTCGGTTCCCTCGGCGGCGCCGCGGTGAAGCGCCTGCGCGGTTTCCGCGACCTGATGGACCGGCTCATCGCGTTCGCGCGCAACACGCCCGACGCCACCAGCGCCGCCCGCTTCATGCTTGAGCAGACGGGCCTCGTCGCCACGTTGATGGCCGACGGCAGTGAAGAGGCCATCGGCCGCGCCGAGAACTTGAAGGAACTCCTCACCGCCACGCAGGAGTTCGATCGCCAGCGCGAAGAGCGCCTGGCCGCCGCCGGTCAGCCGCTGCCGTCGCTGGTCGCGTTGCCCACCGGCCCCGACGCCGCGGGCACGCCAGACCCGGAGCCAGAGGTCGAGCCTTCACCGCAGGGCGATCTCTTCTCGGCGTTCGCGCGGCCTGCGCCGAAGCCCGTCGAGGTCGCGCCGCCACCGCCGCCTCCAACACCCGCGCCGGCCGAGGCCGCCCTGCCCGACGACGCCGCGCCGCTCGAGCAGGAAGTGCCGCCGCTGCAGGGCTTCCTCGAGCAGCTGAGCCTCGTCGGCGACGCCGACGGTGAGACCGGGGTCGGCAAGCAGCGCGTGTCGCTGATGACGATGCACGCGGCCAAGGGCCTCGAGTTCGACGCGGTCTTCATCACCGGCATGGAAGAAGAGATCTTCCCCAGCCGCCGCGCGACGAAGCCGGAGGCCAGCGAGGAGGAGATGAACGAGGAGCGACGCCTTTGCTACGTCGGCTTCACGCGCGCGCGCCGCCGGCTGTTCTGTTCGCTGGCGCAGAGCCGCGCGTTGTTCGGTGAGCTCAAGTTCAACGCGCCGTCGCGCTTCCTCGGCGAGGTGCCGCAGGAGCTCTTCGGGCTGCACGAGGTGCCGGAGCCGTCAGAGAGAGCGCGCGCCATGCCGCCGATGGTGCGTCGCCGAGGTGGCGACGAAGACGGCGTGCACGTCGACCGCACGTACGATCAATCGACCGACTTCCACCAGGGCGGCGAAGGCGACATCAAGGGCATGCGCGTGTCGCACTCGCAGTTTGGCAACGGCAAGGTGCTCGACGTGGTCGGCAAGGGTCCCAACGCCAAGCTGACGATCAAGTTCGACAACTTCGGTGTGAAGACCGTCATCGCGCGGTTCCTCACGCCGGGCTGAACCTCAGGTCAGCATCAACAGGCCCGTCATCAGGTTGCCGTGGTCAGGCGCGCCGCGCTCGTGGCAGCCCTGCTCTCCAAAGTTGAACGCGCCGCCGATGGGCACCTTGCCGGCCGTCGTCTTGAGCGCGTCGAGCATCGGCTGCGTGTCGGGCTCGATGGTGAGCATGCAGCCTGCGCAATAGAAGAGGAGCACGCCCTTGAGCGGCTTGCCGTCCAGCTTCGGCTGCGCGCGCGACACGAGGTTGGCGGGGCGGCCCTGCATCGCCAGCTTCGTCGACTTCATCAGCGACACGGTTTCGCCTTCGTTGATGGTGGCGAACGAGTTGATCGACTTGCCGCCGACGATGCGCTCCGGGTGCACGAGCGTGAAGCCCGAAGCGCGGTGTACGCCGAGCGGCGTCAACGTCGTGCTCCCGAGGATCTGCTCGCCGCTCGCGATGGCTCCCCGCAGGGCGCCTCCCAGCCAGCCGTCGTAGACCTCCGCGGCAGGCTTGCCGTCGATCTCGTGGATGGTGCGGCCTTCTGCGCGCGTGACCACGCCCTTCTGTCCCGCTGGCATCGCGCCAGACACCCAGTTCGCGCTGAACTCTCCAGGCCACTTCACGAGCGCGAGCGCCGCTCCCGCCTTGAGAGCGCGCTCGTGGGTAAAGACGGTCCACTTCCCGGCGATGGCGTCGTCGGCGGCCGAGCCACCGAGCAGCGGCGCCGTGGCGAGCTCCTTCGAGAGACCGCGCAGCAGCGCTTCTTCGGTGCCTGGCGTGCCGTGAAACAGCGCGAACGACGCCTCGGCGCCGAGCAGCTGTCGGGCCTTCTTCGCGAGGGCTTCGCCCGCTGCGTCGGTCGCGTCGCCGGTGCTCACGACCGCGGCCGAGACCCCGTCGCCCGACAGCCAGAACGCGGTGGCCGCGATGGGGCCACGCAGGACGTCACCATTGGCGATGACCGACCGACACAACGTCACGCCGACGAAGGGCACGCCCGGCAACGCCTTCGCGAGGCCCGCACGCAGCGCTTCGACCTGAACGCCCTCGGTGCACGCGATGAACCCGAAGCGGGGGTTCAGGCCAGCCACCAGCTCGCGCGTCATCGTCGTCACGTCGCTGCTGGTGGACTCCGTCGAAGAACAAGCTGTCATGGCCACGATCTCGTAACGACACGAGGTGTCTTGTCATCGAAGAAAGACGGACACGCGTCGAAGTTGGTGCTGACTGTGCGTCACGCGTATACCGGGTCACGCATGCCCTCTTTTCACGACGACGACGGCGCAATCGACGGTGGCATCAGCAGCACGGCGTGGCATCCGCCGCCGCCTCCGGCGCTGCAGGTGCCGAAGCTCGAGGTGACTGAAGAGCTGCTGCGCGCGTTGCCCAAGACCGACCTCCACTGCCACCTCGACGGCAGCATGCGGCTCTCGACCATCCTCGACCTCGCCCAGAAGCAGGGCGTGAAGCTCCCGGCTGACACCGAAGACGGGCTCGCGAAGGCGATTCACAAGGGTGAGATCTGCGAGAGCCTCGAGGACTACCTCGTGGCCTTCGACGTCACCTGCAGCGTCTTGCAGACGGAAGACGCGCTGTTCCGCGCGGCGTACGAGCTGGGCATCGACGCGGCCGACGAGGGCGTGCGGTACCTCGAGGTGCGCTACGCCCCGGTGCTGCACCAGGCGCGCGGCCTCAAGCTGACGCACATCGTCGACGCGGTGCTCGAGGGCCTTCGCAAGGCGAAGCACGAGCGGCGCATCAAGTACGGCGTGTTGCTCTGCGGCATTCGCCACATGAGCCCTGAGACCTCGCTGCGGCTCGCCGAGCTGTGCGTGGCGTACAAGAACCGCGGCGTCGTCGGTTTCGATCTCGCGGGCGCCGAAGCGAATTTCCCGGCGAAAGAGCACCGGCAGGCGTTCCAGCTGATCCTCAAGAACAACGTGAACTGCACCGCGCACGCGGGCGAAGCGTACGGCCCTGAGTCCATCGGCCAGGCGCTGCACTACCTCGGCGCGCACCGCATTGGTCACGGCGTGCGGCTGCGCGAAGACGGCGATCTGCTCAACTACGTGAACGATCACCGCATCCCGCTCGAGTGCTGCCCGTCGTCGAACCTGCAGACGCGCGCGGTGAGCACCATGGCGGCGCACCCGCTGAAGTTTTATTTCGACTACGGCCTGCGCGTGACCATCAACACGGACAACCGGTTGATCACCGACACCACCTGCACGCGCGAGTACCTGATCGCGCACAAGGAACTCGGGCTCTCACTCGAAGACCTCACCACCATCATGGTCTCGGGCTTCAAGAGCGCGTTCCTCCCGTTTCGCGAGAAGCAGGACCTGCTCAAGGCCGTGAACCAGGAGATCGAAGCGACGCTGAAGGCCTTCGAGCGCAAGCAGCTGCCCGCGGCGAAGTAGTCACGAGGTGTAGAAGGCCTGCGCGAAGCGGGCCGTCATCAACACCAGCAGCACCGAGCTGACCGCGAGCCACGCGACGCGTTTGGGCTTCGAGTCGAGCGCCACGGCCAGCTGCAGGAACACGGGGAATACCGCGAGCGCGTAGCGACCGAGCCCGATGAAGTCGCGGCTCGAGAAGATGGGGATGCCGATGGCGACCGCGACGTACGCCGCGTAGCCCCAGCCGAGCGTCTTGCGCATCGGCCACGCGAGGCCCAGGCAGAGGAACGCGAGCGCCGCGTGCAGCGCCGGGAAGGTCAGGTCGATCGCCTTGAACTTCGAGAGCGCGCCGTACTTGAGCCACGTCTCGGGCCCGCCGAGCTGGCCCCAGCCGACCTGCGTCGTCGCGAACGCGAGCGGATCTCCGAAGCGCCACCAGAGGTACGCCATGAAACCAGCGAGGCCGAGGCCCGAGAGCACGGGCACGAAGTCGATGACGCGGAGTGGCTGGCCCGTCGCGCGGCGCTTCTCGAGCGCACGAAGCGTCAGGCCGATGACGACCGCAGGCGCGATGGGGCGCGTGGCGGTGGCGATGATGCCGAACACCGTCGCCCAGCCGGGGCGGCCGCGCTCGAGCGCGAGGAACGCGGAGGTGATGGTCAGCAGGAAGAGCGCGTCGGAATAGACGGCCCCGAACACGTAGAACGCGAACGGCCACAGCAGCAGCAGCCAGGTGGCGAGACTGGTGTCTTCTGGTCGGAGCGTCGCGGCCCACTTCGAGAAGACGACGGCGGCGGCGGCGCCACAGAGAATGGTGACGACGGTGCCGGCGACGAAGACGTTGAGGCCGGTGAGCGCGATGAGCGCGCGCATCAAGAGCGGGTAGGTGGGGAAGAACGCTGCCGCGCTCTGTTCGCTCGCCGAGAACGTGTAGCCGCGCAGCGCGATCTGCTCGTACCAACCGGCGTCCCAGCGCACCCACATGTCGAGGAAGGGCCACGCTTCGAGCACCGGTGACGTGCGCCCGTTGCCGCGCACGCCGACGGTCAGCTCGGTGATGGTGCCGACGATCAGCAGGCCCAACAGCACACCGGCGTAGCGGAGCAGCACTCGAGTGGGCGGGAGCGTCACGGCGCGCGGAATGTAGTGTAAGGCGTCGCTCCTGTGCGGTTGGCCACGTGGCGCTTCGGCGCGCTGATGCTCTGGGTGGTGGGCGTGCAGGCGCACGAACTGCTCGGCACCATCGGCCTGATTCTCACCGTGCTCACCAGCATTCCCCCTCTCCCCTCGGAAGGGGAGAGGGTTGGGGTGAGGGGCGTCCTCCCGCTCGTCCTCTTCATCGCATGGTCGCTCATCGCCCCGACGCTGGCCGGCAACCCACCCGACGGCACCGGCGTCGCGCGCACCTTCGACTGGCTCGCCATTCCTTTCGTCATTCGCGCCGCCTCGGGGCTGACGAAGCCGCAGTGGACCGCGCTGTCCATCGCCGCGGGCCTGACGCTGACGTTCTCGTCACTCGTCGCAGGGCTGCAGCACTTCGGCGTCTGGCCTGGTGAGGCCGCGTTCTCTTCGCTCGGCTGGCTGAAGATCCCGTTCCACCGCGTCTACGAGCCCATCGGCGAGAGCGGCCGCTTCATGGGCGGAGGTCTGCTCTTTCACCGGCTCAAGTACGCGCATGTCTCCGGATTGGTCGTCGTCGCGCTGGTCGTGGCGTGGAAGCACCTCGAAGGGCGCGCACGTCACCTCGCGTTGATCGCCGGACTCATCGGCTTCATCGCGGTCTGGATCTTCCCGTACGCGCGTCTGGGCGCGGTCGCGATGACGGTGGGCGTCGCAGCAGCGGTGTTCCTCACGGCTGCGTCGAAGAAGCGCGCGCTCATCGTCATCGGCGCGCTGGGGTTGGT